>JAJYJP010000008.1 GCA_021789395.1 bacterium
AACAAAAACACATTATGAACTGGCTGGAATTGCCAGTCTAACAAATATGTTCCACGTGGAACATATTTGCTCATATTCCACACAAACTGCCCAGATCCAACGCCTAAAAACATATTACTTAAAATTGTTCCTCGTGAAACATTTAAGTATAACAATCTCTCGTTTAAAGATTTAATAAATAGAGAATAAGCGTTGGGTTTTAAAATAATAATCAGAAAAAAAATAATCAGAAAAACCAAACTTGCTTTTTTAAGATAAGATTTATTTGTTCCATGTGGAACTTTTTTTCCAGATCTAAGAGAATTAAAAACAAACCTGATCCTCGCTACAATTGTTCCACGTGGAACACGCAAACTAAAAATGATGAACCCAGCCGCAATTAAAAACCCAAAAATGGCCGATTTTGAAACAGAAACTAGAAGACCAAGTGCTTGAACTCCAACGATCATTAAAAACACTCTTCTCGATATAAGGAATGATTTTATTCCACGTGGAACTTTTTTAGTGTTTTTAAAACGAAACACATTAAAATAATAAAGGCTTACAACGAGCGAGAATAATAAAAATCCACCCAAAATATTCGGGTGAGGAAATAAACCATAAGCTCGTATATATTTCTGATTTCTCAAAATTACCTTAGCCACTCCATCAATATTTGGACTAATTAGGCTTTCTTTAAGCCAAAATAATCCTATTGAATGTTGAATTAAAACTTGCCAAACACCCAAAATCGACTGAATCAAGCCGAGAGCAATTATTATTTCTAACATATGCTTAAATGTTTCACGTGAAACATTTGCAATATAAACATACAGAAGAAACAGCTCAAGCAGCTTAATTGAACTAAACCAAGCAATAAGAGCATTATCAGACCAACCTATTGAAAAAAAAGACCAAGTGACCAGACTCAAGGGCAAAAGATAAAATGCTAGATCTTTTTTCTTTTTAAATTTACCCCTAGTCAAATCTTTTATTGACAATTTTAATGATTTATTGTTTAATGAAAGAAGGCTCCAACTTACTAACGAAAAAAACAGAAAAATATCAGACACATACAAGTATGTGCCGCTATATTCATTGAAAGATCCGTCAATCTGATAAAAAAATAGAACCTTTCTTATTGATAATGTGAAAGTTGCGAGGAACGCATAAAAAAACCAGACATCCGGTTGAGATTTGAACTTTTTCCATAAACGAGTGACTACCGCCATGACTTGATTATACTATTTTCGAAAATTTTATGCTATTTATTGACTCCAGCCAAATAATTGTTATCATTAGATAATTAGTCCGGGCCTATAGCTTAGTTGGTAGAGCGCATCCATGGCATGGATGAGGTCAGGAGTTCGAGTCTCCTTAGGTCCACCCAAAATGAAATGGTTATTCAAAAAGACAAAAACCTATTTATCATCCCGGGTTGGATGAAATCGGTCAATTTTTATGGAAATTATAATGGATTAGACATTTGGAAAAAAGATTTCGATCTTACCACAAAAATCGACACGAAAAATATCGTTAGCCACAGTGCGGGCACAATTTTTGCATTAGTAAATTGGAATTTAAATCCAAACAAAAAAATTAAACTGATTCTGGTTAATCCTTTGCTTCCCCAAAAAAATTTATTACAATGGTTTTTTAGCTGGCTGCGATTTGCATTCAAAGGGAAAATAAGAATAGATAAGACCATGGGAATAAAACAACTTTTTCCTGCAATAAAAAATTTCTCCGCATTATTAAAATTTAATCCCTTAGCAATCGCAGAGAAAATACCCAAAGAAAATCTGACCATCATACGAGGCGTTAATGATAAGTTTTTTTGTAATGACGACGTGGCAGAAATTATCAGGAATAACGATATAAAGTTAATAGAGATCGAAGGTTTAGGACATGAGTGGAATGAAAAGTTTTTTGATGCTATCAAAGATGTAATATAAGCATAATATTTAACGGCCCTTGTAGCTCAATGGATAGAGCAAATCCGTCCTAAGGATGAGATAGAGGTTCGATTCCTCTCGAGGGCACAAAATAAGATGATTAAAAAGATTCCAAAACCAGTTAAAGAAGTTCTTGAAAAACTGGAAAGTTCGGGGTTTGAAGCTTATATCGTAGGCGGTTGCGTGCGTGATTTAATAATGGACAGGAACCCAAAAGATTGGGATGTCACCACCAACGCCAAGCCGGAAGAAGTGCAAAAAATTTTTCCGGACAGTTTTTATGAAAACGAATTCGGAACCGTCGGAGTTAAAGTTGGAAAATTTATTAAAAACGAAGATCAAAACAAAGAACACGACGTAATTGAAGTAACAACCTTCCGGATCGAATCAAAATATTCCGACAAACGGCGCCCGGACCAAGTGCGCTTCGCCGAAACGCTAGAAGAAGATCTGAGTCGCAGAGATTTTACAATGAATGCGATTGCATTACGGATTAAGGATTCCGATTTTACCATTATTGATCCGTATGCCGGACAAAAAGATATCGAGAAAAAAATAATTCGGACCGTCGGCGATCCGCACGAACGATTCGATGAAGACGCTTTGCGCATGATGCGAGCAGTCCGATTCCATTCCGAGTTGGGATTTGAAATTGAGAAAAATACTTTTGAAGGGATCAGAAGATGGCACAGACACATGCAACATATTGCGCAAGAAAGAATCAAAGATGAACTCGCTAGAATAATTCTGTCCAACAATCCCGCAGAGGGAATAGACATGCTGCACAAGACCGGTCTTATGAATTATATTATTCCTGAATTGGAAAAAGGAGTGGGGGTTTCGCAAAATCGCCATCACATTTATACTATCTATAAGCACAGCGTCTTGGCTTTGAAATTCTGTCCTTCGAAAAAACTAGAAGTGCGGCTGGCAGCGCTTCTGCATGACATCGCCAAGCCACAGACCAAGAAAGGGGAAGGAGCGTACGCCACTTTCTACAACCATGACCACGTAGGTGCGCGGATCGCTCGAAAAATTTTGGAACGATTAAGATTTTCCAACGATACCACCGAGAAAGTTTCCCTCTTGATCGATAACCATATGTTTTATTATAATCCGGAAGAAGTGTCAGAAAGCTCTGTACGGCGATTAATCAAAAAAGTTGGCTTGGAAAATATTAAAGACTTGATTGACGTGCGCATCGCCGACCGACTGGGATCAGGCGTTCCGAAAGCCAAGCCCTACAAGCTGCGCCATCTGGAATACGTGATCGACAAAGTTTCGCAAGATGCTATTTCAGCAAAGATGTTGAAAATAAACGGAACCGATCTGATGAAAGAATTGAAAATAACGCCCGGACCGAAGATCGGAGCGATTCTCGATGTTCTGCTTTCGGAAGTCATCGAAGATGTGACTAAAAATAACCGCGAATATCTTCTAGAACGCGCGAAAGAATTGGAAAAAGAGGATTTGACAAATTTACGCGGTATGGCGAAAGAAAAGATTGATGAAAAAAAAGAGGAAGAGGACAAGGAGTTAAAGGGAAAACATTGGGTAAAATGATATTGTATTGCAAAAGGATGATTAGCTCAGTTGGTTAGAGCGCACGATTCACATTCGTGAGGTCACTGGTTCGAGTCCAGTATTATCCACACAAATTACGGGCCTATAGTAAAGTGGTATTACACGGCATTCGCATTGCTGGGGCGCGAGTTCGATTCTCGCTAGGTCCACAAAATTGGAATTTAAAAATATGGCATCGCAAGTCGCACACATAATTTACGCCCAGAAATATCTGGAAAAATATCCTTCCACGATCAATAAGGACGACTTTTTATTGGGCTGCGTCTTTCCGGACATCCGACGGATCGCGGAAAATATTTCCCGCAAAGACACGCATATGCGTTTCAGTCCGCTGGATCTTAATTTCGAAGGGCTGACTTCTTTCCAGGCCGGATGGAAATTCCATCTGTATTGCGATATGAGACGGGAGGAAATTTTGAATAAATATAGTTTTTATAGCATAAAAGAGACTGACAGTTACTGGAATAATCCGAACAAGCAATTGGAAGATGAATTGCTGTATGGAAGTTATAATAATTGGGAAAAGATCGTAACTTATTTCAACAACGTTCCAGAAATCAAGCCGGAATTAAAAATTTCTCAAGAAACTATTTCTTTGTGGTACGCTATAATTGCGAAGTATTTAGAAAAAAATCCCGACGACAAATCGATCCATATATATCTTTCCAAAATCGGTTTTGAATCCGAAGCCGATGGAATGATTCTGATTATTGACAAATTACGAAAAAATGAGAAAGTAATAGAAGTCCTTAAAAAAATACAGAATGAAATAGTTTAAAGCCGACGTGGTGAAATTGGCATACACGCATGCTTCAGGTGCATGTGGGGGCGACCCCGTGGAGGTTCAAGTCCTCTCGTCGGCACAAGCGTCTTGAACGGGAAAGGGGTCGGGAAAACGAGAGTTTTTCCGTAGTGGAAGATTGAAACCGCAAGGTTTCAAGGAGTCTCGCCCCGAGACGACGTGAAAGTCCTCTCGTCGGCACAAAAAATAATTCATAAACGGAGTGTAGTATACCGGTAGTACGCGCCTCCGCCTGCCGAAATTTTCGGGGTATAGTATAGTGGTAGTACGCACGCTTCGGGTGTGTGTAGCCCCAGTTCGACTCTGGGTACCCCGACCGAAAATTTTTGCAGGCGAGGGTGGGTGAAGGCTGGGTTCAATTCCCGGTACCCCGACAAAAAAGAATATGCAATTAAAATTTGAAAGTATCAAGAGCAGTCCAATAACCCTTTTCCGAAGAGCCGGTTACACGTTCCAAAGAAAAGAAGGCAATGAAATGAGTTTCATTCGGCCACTAGCACGAGCGGGATTTCCGCGTTTCCATATCTATGCATCCGTTTCCGGAACGATTCTCTCGGTTAACATCCATCTTGATCAAAAAAAAGAGACTTACGGAACGGGAACTAGACACCACGGCGAATATGAAGACGACGGGGCGCTCAAAACGGAGATCGAAAGATTGAAAAATATTTTTTTATAGAATTGAAAATTTATGCCCAGGTGGCGGAATTGGTATACGCGCCAGTCTTAGGAACTGGTAGGTTTATCCTGTGGAGGTTCGAGTCCTCTCCTGGGCACTAAACATTTAATTGAGGACGAGAACGGGAAAGGGGTCGGAAAACGGGAGTTTTCCGCTGGAGGAAAGTTTTGAAAACCGTGGGTTTTCAAAGAGGAACGAAGTGACGAGTGAGATGTCCTCTCCTGGGCACATGAAAAAAATCAGAATTACAGAAAAAAATTCAGGCATCCGGATAGATAAATTCCTCGTCGAGGAAGTTTTTTTTAATGAGTTAAGCCGCGGGGAAATCATCCGAGAAATTAAAAATGGCAAAGTTTTGGTCAATGACAAGGAAGTTAAGGCGAGTTATATATTGAAAGAAAACGATAACATCGAAATAAACATTTCCCAAAAGAAAAATGAACTGATATCAAGCAAGGACGTGCGATTTAAAATAATATACCAGGATCAGAATATAATTGTCATCGACAAACCGTCCGGATTAAAGGTCCACCCATCCGGCTTCGAAGAAAATGACACCTTGGTCAACGGCCTGTTAGCGAAATTCCCGGAAATCAAAAATGTAATCGACGGTTCGCAAGGATCAGAACTTCGCCCAGGCATCGTCCATCGGCTCGACAAAGATACTTCCGGCATCATGGTCATCGCCCGCAACCGGCAATCTTTTGACGAACTTAAAAAAATTTTCCAAGAAAGAAAAATCGCTAAAAAATATCTGACGTTCGTTTACGGCCATTTGAAAAATAAAAAAAACACAATTAAAAAACCGATTGCCAGAGCAGAAAATCGCAAAAAACAAATCATTGCCCATAAAAAAACTAGGACGAAAATCAGAGAGGCCGTCACTGAATATGAAGTAATCAAGGAATTCAACGATTATTCGCTGGTCGAAGCAATGCCACGCACTGGACGGATGCACCAGATCCGGATCCATTTTTTCTCACTGGGAAATCCGGTAGTCGGAGATCAGAAATATAAATCAAAAAAAATCCGCGCCGCAAAAGAAGTGCGCAGACAGCTTCTTCACGCTCAAAAATTAGAATTCGAACTTTTCGACAAAAAATACTCTTTCGAAAGCGAATTGCCCGGAGATTTCCGCGCCTTTCTCGATTCTCTTGACTAAAAAGCGATAAAAGGGTAAGATGAAAAAGCTAAAAAATAGTTTAATTTCCTAGAATCTATCTCGAAACACTCAGTCATGGGTTTTTTAATTTAAGGAAGCTAGGATATAATAATCATATGCAGCAGAAAATAATCGAACTTAACAAGAGCCTGAAGACCAAAAAGATGCCTGAACTGCAGTCAGGCGATGTTGTAAAAGTTTACCGCAAAATCAAAGAGGCCGGAAAGGAACGTATTCAGGTTTTTGAAGGCATTATAATTGCCGTCAAAGGAAAACAAAGCTCATCTCCATTAATTACTGTCCGAAAAGTTTCTCAGGGGATCGGAGTGGAATTAATACTGCCGATTTACTCTCCAAATATCGACAAAATAGAATTAGTCAAGCAGGCGAAAGTACGCCGGGCAAAACTTTATTACCTCCGCGGACTGACAGCCAAGAAAAGCCGGATGAAATACAAGGAGCTTTCAGCCTTCATCCAGGAAGAAACTGAGAAGGCCAAAGAAGAAATTGTCGACGCCCCGAAAGAAAAAACTGAAGAAAAAGTTGCCGAGATCATTTCGGAAGAAACTGAAGGAGCAAAAAAATAATTTCAGCCTTCGTGGTGGAATTGGTATACACACATGCTTGAGGTGCATGGGTCGCAAGGCCGTGCGGGTTCGAGTCCCGCCGAAGGCACCTCTCTACGTTTCGAATTTAATCGCCGAAGTAGCTCAGCGGTAGAGCGAAGGACTGAAAATCCTTGCGTCGGCAGTTCAACTCTGCCCTTCGGCACATTCGCTAGCCAAAGTATTTTGCGCGCTTAGCTCAATGGCTAGAGCATCTCGTTTACACCGAGGGGGTTGGGGGTTCGAGTCCCTCAGCGCGCACACAACAAAATATATGCGGGTATCGTATAGCGGCTATTATACGTCCTTGCCAAGGACGAGATACGGGTCCGACTCCCGTTACCCGCTCCAGACGGAAAACAGGTCTTTCAAAGGCTTGTTTTTGTTTGTCCAGCAAGGGAATTGAACTAAAATCGGAAAACTAGACAGATGAGTAAAAATTTGCTATAATAGACTCATAAGACGGGTGAAACCGTCTTTTAATCTTTTTTAAAACAAATAAAACAAACCGAATGAAAGAAAAAATTAATTTACCAGCACAACCAATTACTCCAGAACAAGAAGCAGCATTTCAAAAAAATAGAAATTCTGGCATATATGAAGAGGGGTTTAGGAGATTTTCTGATTCTAAAAAAGCAGAAAAAAAAGAATTGGGAAGGAAAATACAAAGAGGAACGGGCTCTGTCATATTGGCTGGAGCAGTTATGATGGGCGGGGCTGGGTGTAGCAGCTCACATCATGAATATGCGAGCAATTCTGTAAAAAATAAAATTGAGCAAAAAGAAATTGTTAAAATTGATTGGAAAGATTTTAATGAAGAACAAGACACTAATGGAGCTGAAGTGATTCGGAAATGGTTGTCGGAAAATTTGCCAAAAAATAGCATTAAAGAAATAAAAGTATCTGGTTTGGATTCAGGTCCAGATCCAATTGATGAGGGTCGCGATATGGGCAAGGCTACAGTAGAAATAATTTATAAAAATGATACTCATAGTATCCTTCATGGTTCTTCTGAAACAGAACCGTTAGATTTCCTGGATAAAAAAGCCTACAATCTTACAGGTGCTGATATGAATAATGAGCTTGTTAAAGCAAGCTTGCCAACTGCAGCTGTTATTAATGCTCTCGAACAATTAAAAGATGGTGATGTTAAGATAGCAAGACCAAATAAATTAGAAAATTTACAACCAGAGGAAGATCCAAATAAGCAAAGTAAAGATGGTCAGTGGTCAAACGAGTCCAAGAATCTTAGTAAGAGCTTTTAGCAAACCTAGTCCGAACCGCATGAATTTCCCAGCTCAAAAATCGAAAAGCTCCTTTTATGGGAGTTTTTTGATTTTCTTGAGAAAGTGGAATCGAACTGTGATATACTTGAAATAAATTAATCGTAACAATTTTATCATATGAAACTTTTTCTAACCTCAAGCGTTCATGCGGTGGCGCACGATATAGCTAAAAAGGAGAATCTTTCAAAAGACAACAAATTAGTTTTTATTACAACTCCAGCAGAAGCAAAAGGTCAAGTTGATGATCTTGAATGGCTTAGAAATGACAGACAGGCATTGGTTGACGCCGGATTTAAAGTTCAGGATTATACATTTACTGGAAAAACAAAAGAGCAAATAGAAAAAGATTTGGAAAGCTTTGGTTATATTTACATGTCAGGAGGAGACGCCTCTTATCTTTTGGAACAATCACAAAAATCTGATTTCATCACACTCATTAAGGATCTGATTAAAATTAAAGGCAAAGTTTACATTGGAACAAGTGCTGGTTCGGTAATCACAGGACCAAAACTTCCCGATTTTTATTCTCCGGAAGGATATGACTTAAAAGACAGGAATGGTTATGAGTTTGTTAATTTTACAATTCTTCCACATTGGGGGCGAGAAGATTTCAAATCGAAATATTTGAAAAAGAGATTAGAAATTGCTTACAAAGATGATCAAATTCCATTGCTTTTACTGACTGACAATCAGTATGTTTTTGTGCAAGATGAAAAAATAGAGATCATTGATGTGAATAAAAAATGATAAATAACATATCAGCAAAGGCGCGGTTTTGCAAAAAAAGCAGTTTAATCGTATGAGTGAACTAAAAACCAAAGTCTGTGACATTATTAATAGGGATTGTTTAGTCTATTCAATTTTAGGAGATTTTGGCGACGAAAACAAAAGAAAAATTAGGGAAATTCAAGAAGAGATTAATAAAAAATTTGAAGGACTGATTTGGAAAACTCCCCCTGAGGCATTACACATAACATTGCTGGTGTGGATAAATTCCTGGATTGATAATTTGACAAACGGGGATGAAATATTTGAAAAATTATTTCCTGATTATAATGAGGCATTGGATAATATATTAAAAAAATATACTCCAGTTAAAATAGAATTTAATAAAATTGAAGCCACAAAAGATGCGATCATTTTGATTGGAAAAGATAATGGCGAATTTCAAAAAATTAGATCCGAGTTTATCAAGAAGACTTCCATAGGAGAAAAAATTAAACAGCCGAAAATTATTCATTCAACAATTGCTCGCTTTCAGAAAGAATACGATTTAGAGGAGGTAAATGAATTTCTAAAAACTTTTTCTATTGCATTCAATGAAACAATTGAAAGATTCAAGCTTCCACGTGAAACTAAAAAACCAATGCTGGAGTATGAAATTAAAAAACATTATAATCTTGCACGATAACTCGCAAATCCGGTTCTAACCGCATGAACTAGCCAGCTCAAATTTTTAAAGCTCCAGGACAAACCCGGAGCTTTAAATTTTAGAAACCTCACAAACGAAAACGACTGGACCTTTTCGCCAAAAATAATCGTTCTATTTAATGCCAAATATTACGAGCTAAACAGTGTAGTAACTTTATGTTATAATCCTAAAGATCATGGGGGGAAACGCAAACTGGAAAAATCTATCGAAAAAACAGGAGTTTTCTACAAAAAGAAAAGTTCCGTTTTGGATTGTCATTGTCATTCCGGTTATTGTCGCAACCGGCTTAGTTTTACGGATCGCCCAAGTTTCCCGCCAGATACAATCAAACTCCGAGACAATAAGCAATCAACATTACGCTCCGCCTGTCCGCCCGGCCAGTAAGAAAAAAGCTCCCAAGCCGAAAAAAGTTTTTATCCCGGGAAATTTTACCATGAAGACATTGAAGACTCACGGATGCGTAGCGGATGGAATACTTTCCGGCTACGGCGGCAAAACGGATGAGGCCATAGATTTGATCGACCGGTCAGGCTGCTTATATCTACATAGGGCATTGGAAACCTGGGGCAGTGCGCCGGATTTTAAAACCGCAGCAGACAACATTGTTAAATTCAAAAAACCCGGATTAGTTTTTGGTATGTTTCTGGCTGAAGCGATCCGAGACACTGGAACATACACCGAGCCGGGAACCGGCAAGAAATTCTATTTTGACAAAATGTGCCAGCCCGGCACCGATGAAGAATGGGGATGGCATACATGTCTTGCTAATTTTAATTCCGTCGACTATCGCCGCTACATAGAATCCATAACCCACCGTGCCATGGATATGGGAATACAGAGCTTCACTTTCGGACAGATATATCTTCAGGACGGCGAACCATTCGACAAATCCATGGTGCCCGGCGTAATAAAAAATATGCGCGACTATGCCAAAAGCAAAGGATTACAAATTGTCATAGGCGCACAAACTAACACAATTACCGATCCGCGTTATCTTAAAATGTTCGATTACATAGAGGGTGGCGTAGGCATCAATCAGCAAGGAAAAATTGAAAATGGTCCTTGCTGGAGCCAAAAACAAAGTTGTTGGGCGTTGTTGTGGAATAAAGAATTTAGCACAAAAGCTAATAACGTCCTCTTGGATCTTGATTGGAGTGGCATCCAGGCTGATGACATGAGCACCTTTGCCCGCATGGACCAAAAGGAACGGGCGAAAACATTGAGCTATCTCTATAACTATTTCACTTCTCGCAACATGGGATTTTTAATGCCTACGCTAACCCCTTTATATCCAGAAAATGGGGGTTGTTATGGTCCCAATAAGCACTTTTATTCACCGGATAATAAATATAGATGCAAAGATGAAGCGACTATCGATAGCATTTTGTCCAAGCAATAAAAAAATAAATTTTAATAAATTAAGGCTAAAATAAGCCTTTTTTTATTTTATACTTCAGAGCTTAAAAATCCGCGTGATATCTAAAACGATTTTGCATTTTTTTCCTTTATTTAAGCTAAATATCCGCCTTGCTCGAAATAAAAATGGCTTATTTTAGGTAATAATCAGTCATGCGCGTTGACACAAGAACCACCTTTTGCTACAATAATCGGTCGAATCTGAAAAAGGGGGTTTCAGACCGACTTTAACAATTTAAAGACGATTAATGCGTATCATTAGTTTTCTAGCAACTCTGCCGATCCTCTGGGCTGTGATTTTTCCACAAACATCATTGGCCGCCGGACCGGCATTAACAACTAATGAAACACAAACAAAATTCAAAATACAAGATAATAGCCAAGTAATCGAAGAGATTTTAGACGGCAATCACATTCCCTACAATTATCCGGGATATAAGCCGGTTAAAAATCCCAAGCTTAAAAAAATTGTCATCAATGCTTCCGCTTATACGGCTTCAGCCGACGAATGCGGCAAAAGCGACGGAATAACTGCGAGCGGAACCAAAGTTCAAGAAAACAAAACTCTCGCTTGTCCGCCGCAATATAAATTTGGAACATTGGTCCAAATTGACGGTTACGGCACATACATTTGTGAGGATCGTGGGGGAGCGATCAAGGGAAACCGCTTTGATATCTACATGCGAACTAAAAATCAGGCATTCACATTCGGAAGACAACATCTGTTAGCGACAATCATTCAATAGCAAAAGCACCCTATTTGGGGTGTTTTTGTTTGACTACGCCACTTAATTTTGATAAGCTAACTTTGTTATTTATAAAAAATTAATACTTTGGTCGCGTGGCCGAGCGGTTAGGCACGGGTCTGCAAAACCCTTTACCCCGGTTCAACTCCGGGCGCGACCTCACTTTTAACATCATGCCAAGCCGCGGTGGTGAAATGGTAGACACAAGGGACTTAAAATCCCTCGGCAGCAATGCCATGCGAGTTCGAGTCTCGCCCGCGGCACAAATCTGACAGGAGGTGAAACTTTTGAAAAAATTGTTCTTTGTTATGATTTTTTTGGTTTTATTTTTCCCTTCCGTTGTCCAAGGAGCAGACATTGCAAATACGCCGGCTTTTTCCTCCGTAAGATTCATGGATGCTCCTCATTTTACCCAGCCGAAGGATAACGAACTGTATCGGGATCTCGGATACATAGCAAAACATAACTGGTTGGGAGATTTGGGTATTTTCAAAGATTGGCCCGTACATCTAGATACGCGGGGAATCACGGCAAACATAAATTATTTCCATGGAGGATTTTACAACGATGAACAGTGGAGGAACTTTCTAAAGGAAAGTCCGGACGCTTATCCCAACAAACTCCACTTCGACGCATTAAGCAAAGGACGGATGGAAATACATATCTCAATTACCATTCCGTTCGTAAATGTAAACCTAAAAAAATTTTTTCCTTTTTAAAAAAAGCGGGTAGCCCCAGAGCTACTCCGCTTCTTTTTTTATCTTTTTTAAAACTTTCGGAATCCGTCTGAAATCTTTGATCAAAGTTTCCCGCATACCGCCGTTGTAAAGCGCGGCGGCCGGATGGTATAAAGTGTAGAAGATTTGTTTGCCGATGCCCGGAATTTCCCGACGCATCGCCTTGCCGTGAACTTGCGAAATTTTCATTCCCGGCAAAAATCTTTCCATACTATGTCGGCCCAAAGTAACGATCAATTTCGGCTGGATAATTTTGATCTGCGCCAAAAGCCATGGCCAACAAGCCGCAATTTCATCAGGAAGCGGATCGCGATTTTGAGGTGGACGGCATTTCACCACATTTGCGATGTAAACATCTTCTCGTTTCAAATTTATCATCGCCAACATTTCATTCAGAAATTTTCCAGCTGCTCCGACAAAGGGATGGCCGGTCTCATCTTCTTTTTGTCCCGGCGCTTCGCCGATAAACATGATTTCCGCCTCCGCATTGCCTTCGCCAGGGACCACATTTTTGCAAACAGGCCGCAAGGCACACGCGGAGCATTTCGCCATACGCGCGTTCAGTTCGTCCAGTTGTTCTTTTTTTGATTTCATTTCAAATTGTGAATTCTTACTAGATCAAACTTGCCGTTTTCCGTATCCCAAACCGCAAAAGTCGGCGGATAAATTTCTCCGGCCACATTGCCCGGATTCAATATTATGCAATTTTTGATCTTTTCCATCCATGGCTTGTGCGTATGGCCATGAAAAACAAAAGTATATTTCCCAGTTTCACACAATTTTTTAGCGCTATCAGGATAGTGCACGAAAGCGATTTTTATTCCGGCAATTTCTGCTTCTCCAAACTTTTCATAAATTTTTGTTTTTTTATATTCTCCTGCGTGCTCAAAATTTCGGAGTTGGTCATTATCCGCATTGCCAAAAGTATAATGGATAATTCCGCTAAAATTAGCGTTTAAAAAATCAAGTGTTTCCGCCGAGGCCAGATCGCCGCAACAAATTACGGTTTTAATCCCTTCTCTTCCGCAATAATCCAACACTTTTTTCAAGTTCACTTCGTTATTATGAACATCGGAAATGATAGCTATTTTCATTTTTTATCTCTAAATCTTTTTAAAGTTTCGATATCTTTTTTGTTTCCCGGCGCTTCCGTTTCACAGATCATATCAATTTTATTTTTTTGCGCGAAAGAAACAACTTTTTGAAAAGCCTCCGAACCGATCTTTCCCTGTCCGATGTGTTCATGACGATCACGATTAGATCCACAATCGGCCTGACTGTCATTAGCATGGATCAATTTGATATTTTCAATTCCGATTTCTTTATCAACCCTTTCCAAAGTTTTTTCGAAATTGCGCCAATCGTATCCGGAAGCGAAAGAATGCTGGGTGTCCAGACAGATGCCGACAATGGACGGGCTGTTTACTTTTTTTATAATCTCCGCCAATTCCTTGAGCGAATCGCCGATGATTTCTCCGGCGCCGGCACTGTTTTCCAAAAGAAGTAATGTCTTTCCGTTATAATTTTCCAAAGTTTTTTTGAGCATCTCAACAGTCTTCTTAATTGATTCTTTATGTCCCAACTCTTTGGCGGTCCCGATGTGCGTCATCACGTATTTGGCGCCGATCAGGTTGCCACGCTCCAGCTCGCTGCGGATAGCGCTAGATGATCCGTAACGAATCCGGTTGTTGGCCGAAGCAAAATTGATATAATACGGCGCATGTATGTAAACTTCTTTAATTTTAAAATTTGATTTTTGAGTTTTAAATTCTTTTACCGCCGCCGGCGTAAGCTCTGGAGCTTTTCCGCCCTGAGGCGACCGCGTAAAAATTTGGATTACCTCACAGCCAACTTCCGCACCATTTTTAGGCGCGTTCTGGATCCCTCCGGCAATAGAAACATGACATCCGATATTCATATAATATAATTTTAGCATATAAAAAAATTCAGTCTAAACTGAATTTTATATTATTTCCCATCCATTTTCCGTTTCAACAATTTTCCCTTTAACCTCGAACCCGCTGGCCAGCTTATGGCCGCCGCCGCCGAACTGGGCGGCGATTTTTGAAACATCGACGCCTTTATATTCTTCGCTGCGCAGGCTGCCTTTGATAATTCCATCGCTACGCTCGTAAAGCACCAGCGCAAATCTGGTTCCCGGGACGGTATTCAAAACGCTTGCCACATAAGCGACATCCTCCGTGCCCGCGCCGCACTCTTCCAAATCCCGCTGAGTCAGGACCGAAACGATCATTCCATTTTGCCAATTTATCCTGGCCTTATCGAACGCCTTGCCCCACAGCTTCAGCGTGGTCAGCTTTTTATTTGCAAAGCTGGTCTCGACAATTTTGGAAAGTGGTGCGCCTTTCTTCATTAAGACCGAAGCGATTTCCATGACGTGGGCGGAAGTGTTGGAGTGTTGAAACATGCCGGTATCGGATAAAATACCCAGCAGCAAAAACATCGCCATTCTTCTTGTAATTTCTATTTTGTTAAAAATGAAGAACTCATAAATAATTTCACATACCGAAGAAAATTTCGGGTCAATGACATTTATGTCACCCTTGAGCGTTATGTCCGGATGATGATCGATAAGCGCAGTCACTTGATTTTCTTCGATCAGCGGGATTATTTTTTTATATCCGCGTTCGACGCTGTCACAAGCAATGATCAGATTGTATTTCCGTATGTTCAAATAGTCGGGAAGTTCAAATTTTTCTTCCGAGAGTGATTTTAAATATTCTGGGTATGGATCGTAACAAGCCACGTCCACATTCTTTCCCAAGCTTTTTACATATTCTTTCAAAGCCAGCACTGACCCAACCGTATCGCCATCCGGATGGCTGTGCGCAAAAAGAAGAATGTTTTCCGATTCTTTTATGACAAAATTCAGCGTATTAAATTCCTGCGCAAACTTCTGCATCAATTTTTAGCAAAAATGCGACTTGTCCGCCGCATTATCTTATAACTGTTTTATCAACCTTTCTATTTCGTCCGCCTTCGATTCCGTCATATCCACTCTGAATTCAATCTTAGGCAACGGCTTCATTTTCAGTCTCTTATTCAACTTGCCCTGGATCTGATAGAGTTCTTTGCGGAGCGTTTTTATTCCGTAATCTATTTCCTTTTCAGGAAAAATACTTACGAATATTCGAGTATACCGAAGGTCCGGCGTCGTGTCAACCTTCGAAACGGTCACAAAAACCCCGGACTTAAGACTGAGGTCGCGCGAGATGATTTCGCTTATATTCTGCTGGATAAGCGAATTGATTTTATTAAGTCGTTCAGACATAGATTCTAGAGCGTTTTTTTCTTCACTTCTTCTTTGTACGAAACCAGAACATCCCCCTCCTTGATCTTGGTTTCGCCCTCAAAAGTGATGCCGCATTCGTTATCGCGCGGCACTTCATCGGTCGCAACCTTATTCTGCTGGAGATTGCCTAATTTTCCTTTACCAATAATTTTGTCGCTGCGTACGACATCAATTAATGAATCCTTGATAATTTTTCCGTCCGTCACTTTGCCACCCACAATCATAGATTTCTTTTCCGTCCGAAATATCGCCAGTACTTTCATTTTCCCAAAATCAACTCGCTCGATTTCCGGCGGCAGCATCTCAATCAGCCTATTTTTTATGTCCTGCACCAGCTCATAAATAATTTTGTAATTCTTCACTTCGACTTTTCCGGTTTCCGCCATGCGCTTAGCCACCGGAGTTATCTCCACATTAAATCCGTAGATTACCGAGTTGGAATTTTGCGCCATCCGTACGTCCGATTCCGTGATATTGCCGACGCCGATCGCAATGTAGTTTACCGCTACTTCGTCAGACTTTATTTCCGAAAGAATCTGCTGGATAGCTTCCAGGGAGCCTTGTACGTCCGATTTTACTATTACGTTAAGTTTTTTTATTTTTTCGTCAGCGATCGTTTTGTAAATCTTTTGGGCCGTCAGCTCGCCAAAGCCAGTCTCGGATTTGCGCTTCAATTCTTCAAAACGGGTCCGTGCCAAAGATTTAGCCGAGACTACCTGCAAAATATCATTGGAATTAGGCGTCGTATTTAATCCTATAACACTGACTGGAACAGACGGCCCTGCCTCCGCCAGTCTTTTGCCCGTAAAGTCTTCGATTCGGCGAACACGGCCGTGCGTCGTCCCGGCAATAATATCTTGCCCTTCCTTCAGCGTTCCCGTCTTCACCAACACGGTCGCTGCCGGACCTTTTTGCGGATCCAGGTGCGCCTCCAAAACAATTCCGAGAGCGTCCCGTTTCTGGTCGGCCTTGAAATTTTCCACTTCATTGAGCAAAAGAATATTTTCCAAAAGATTGTCAATGCCGATATTTTTCTTAGCACTTATTTCAGCGCTCAAAACATTGCCGCCCCATTCTTCCAAAAGTATTCCGTTTTCAGCCAATTCTTGTTTGACTCGCTGCGGATTGGCTTCCGGCTTATCGATTTTGTTTATCGCGACAACTGTCGGGATTTTTTTCGACAAGAGATATTCAATGACTTCTTTAGTTTGCGGACGCACACCGTCGTCGGCCGCCACCACTAGAACCGCGATGTCGGCAATACTTACTCCGCGTTCCCGCATCGCGCTGAACGCTTCGTGTCCCGGAGTATCGACAAAGGTAATCACCTGTCCTTTTTTCTTAACTTGATAAGCGCTGATATGCTGGGTAATTCCGCCCGACTCTTTAGCGGCCACGTTGGCTTTCCGGATCGTATCGAGCAAGGTGGTTTTTCCATGATCGACATGCCCAAGAATCGTTACGACCGGCGGACGCGACTGTAATTTTTCGTCCGATTCTTTCTCTTTTTTTAAAATTTCCAGAAGTTTCTCCAAAGTCATCTGCCCTTCCGTCTCCGCAGTTTCCTCTTCCACCTCAAATCCCAGATCCTGAGCGATAATTGAAGCCGTCTCGAAATCGATCTTCTCGTTGATCGTTGCCAAAATTCCGTTCTTCATCAGCTCGGCAATTACTTTTCCCAGCGGCAGCCCTAAAAGTTCGCTGAATTTTTTTACAGTGATCGTTTCGGGTAATTTAATTTTTTTCCTGACAAATTCAGACATTATTTTGCCTGAACCGCAGACTGACACTGATTATGCTGATTATGCTGATTTTAATTTCAGCCCAATCAAGCGCGTCCAGGTGCAAATCAGCGATTCTGATATTAATTTATTTTTTTAGTTTCGTTTCCGATCGCGGTCTTGATTACCTGTTCTTCCTCTTCTGTCAAAGGATATTTTTCCGATTTTCCGCCGACGATGGATTTAGAATAAATTCTGGCGCCGTCCCTGGTAAAAAGCGACGAGACCACAATGCCATTATTTTTTCCATTAAGAAGCACCAAGGAAAAACTCTGATCGCCGCCGACGTCATTGAAAGGATTGAATCTAACCAAAGCCACTTTATGCAGTCCGCGATAAGCCAAGCCGTTTATCTGATTGGAAATCGAATAAAGCTCCTGGATTTCTTTGTCTAGTGATTTGATCGAGTGTGAATGCTGGACAATCACGTCTTCCAGATTCTTGATATTGCCTCCGGAAAATATCGCTTTGTTCTTTTCCTTAAGCTTTTTTACAGCTATTTGAAGAACAGTGTTCCAAATTATGAGCGCCAAAACCGCAACAATCATAACCAATACAACTATTGCCGAATAATTATCCAAAATATGCGAGAGGGATTCCATAATTCCATTATTTATAACTTACCTTAGCCTATCACTAATAAAGCCGGATGTAAAGAAAATCCGCCTTAAATTGAAGTTTTTTATGTTGCGGAAGCGGGAGGATTCGAACCTCCGGTACCCTTTCGGATACACCTGATTTCGAGTCAGGCCCATTCAACCGCTCTGGCACGCTTCCAGTCAATATAATTAAATGTATAAAATTTTTTAAAATAAAGCAATAAAACCCCTTTGAGACTGGACAAAAGCCTTTTGGTGTGCTACAATTAAATCGTAACAACTTAATTAGCAAACATTAGTTACGGCACGCTTGCCCGCCTCTGGCGGGGACCTAACGAATGTTTCGCCGAAAAACCCATGGCGCTTACGCACAAGCAGAAGCAAAAAGTGACTGACGGAATAAAAAGACACGATAAAGATACCGGCTCGCCGGAATATCAGATCGCTCTTTTCACCGAACAGATCAAGAAACTGACCGCCCACCTGAAAAAGAACCCGAAAGATTTTCATTCTCGCAGAGGACTCCTTAAGATGGTATCGAAAAGAAAGAGATTGATGACCTATCTTCAGAAAGTCAACGAAAAAGGCTACAAGAAACTTATCAAATCTTTAGACTTGAAAGGATAAAAAATAAAAAGCGGGTGAAAGCTCGCTTTTGTTTTTATATAATTTAAAATTTCCAATTTTATGTCAATTTACAAAGAACAACGTGTCGGCGTGCTCGTCGACATCCAAAACATGTACTATTCCGGCCGAGTGCTTTTTAAAAAGAAAGTAAACTTCGGCGCTCTTCTGAAAGAAGCAGTGGAAGACCGCAAACTGATTCGCGCCATTGCCTACGGAATAGCGACTGTTGAAGGCCAGGAAGAAAAATTCTTTGAGGCCTTGGAAAAACAGGGTTTTGAAGTCAAAACCAAAGACCTGCAAATTTTTCCCGGCGGCGCCAAGAAGGGCGATTGGGATGTTGGAATTGCTGTTGACGCCATTA
>JAJYJP010000071.1 GCA_021789395.1 bacterium
GTGTTCGAGTTTGTAGAGTTTGGTCAACATAAAATCACCTCCTGTCTAGTTGGTGATTTTATTATATTCCAAGAGCTAACGCTCTAAACGCACACACCCGCTAACGCGGGTGGTTTACCGGGTTAACAAGAAAACAGCCGCCCTTTCCGGAACGGCTGTTTCAAAAAGACTGACTGTTTATTTCCGTCTTTCGTTCATTTCTTCCTTTATCTTTCTAAGCAATAAAGCAGCTTCGTCTTTACCTCCCAAGCCGAAAGCTAAGCCACCGGCTATGGCGAGCATGGCGACGATACCGATAAAAATAGTGCTGACCAATTGAGTGGCAATTCCCAATTGGATAAGCGCTGCCAGAATACCAAAGATGACAATCGCCCATTTGGAAATGGTGGCCAGCATCGTTGCCGACATCACTCCAGCCGCTTTCGTGCTGCCCTTCACTACGCCGTAAACAAAATTTCCGACCAGGACGGTAATCGCCAGCACAACAACTGCAACAACCACGTTGGGAATGTAAAGTATGATGCTGTTCAGAAAACTCGTGACTTCATTCAGGCCTAAAATATTAGTAGAAGCCAAAAGGAAAACCAGAATCAAAAACCACTTTACCAAGCCGCCGATGAAAGCCGACACGCTGGAAGCAATTCCCAGATCGGAAAGCCTTCCCTGCCATCCGATTTTTTCGAAAGCCACATCCACCTTCAAAGATTTTATCAGTTTCTCAATTAATTTACCTACAGCTACCGCCACGATCCAGCCAAAAATAAAAACCAGAATCGCGCCGATGAGCGCTGGAAGAAAATTAATAAACCGATCCCACAATCCAATCAGTGAAGTGGTGATTGCATTTCCCCAGGTTTGGACTCCGTTCATAATATCACCTCCGTTCTTCTTGCCGGAAATTCGGCAAGCGTTATTTGCTATTTAATGATTCTTTGAAATCTTTATAGATGTTTTCCAGCGTCACCAAATCCGGATTTCCGCTGGTCGACAAAACCTCCATCCGCGCCCTGATCAATCTTTCCTTCAATTCGTCCATACTGACATGCTCTTGCTCGGCGTTGAAAAAATTAACAAAAATATCTCGGACATAAGCGATGAAATCCTGACATTCACGGTCGTCTTTGTATTTTCCTATCAATTCTGTGGCAATTTCATAAATCTTATCGATCGTATGACCCGCTTTTTTGAAATAACCATAAATCGTATCTAATACGTCCTCGCTCACGGTGCCGTTCTGCGCCAAAATTTTGATGCGGACCTTGATCATTTCATCCTTGCCTAATTCAAAAGAACGGTTTCTCAATTTATTCTCCATAAAAACTTTTTCGATCGATCCAAGATAGTCTATGAAAGATTTAGTTTCCTCATAATCACCATACTTTTCCACGGTTTTTACATACGCGGCTTCAACTTTCTCTAAGGTCCTTTGAATTTCCAGCTCGCGCGCATACATGGCGTCGAAATTTTCAAATTGATTGACTCCCGTATCCATATTAAAATTGTTACCTATTAATTCTTGTGATTAATTATAACATTTCTATGGGATTTTTTTAATTTACTTATCCACAGAAAAAAACACCCGGATATTCCAAGGTGTCTTTTGATATTTTTTAAATTTACACATCAAGGTTTTGAACGCTCTTAGCATGAGTTTGGATGAAGCGTCGGCGCGGCTCCACTTCGTTACCCATCAGAACATCGAAGATCCGATCGGCCGCTTCCGCGTCTTCGATCTTGACCTGCTTCATCATCCTGCGCTCCGGATCCATGGTCGTCTCCCACAACTGAGTCGGGTTCATTTCTCCCAAACCTTTGTAGCGCTGCAAGTTAAGTCCGGCAATCTTTTCACCCACCTCACTTCCCCCTTCTTCTTCAGCATCAGTTTCCACAACAATTTCTTCTGCTGGTTCGTCTTTTTTTCCTTTCTTATCGATTTTGTCCGCCAGCTCTTTTACAAGTGTATTTTTTTCCTCTTCCGTGTAAGCATAAATCACTTCTTTGCCTTTTTGGATCCGATAGAGCGGCGGTTGCGCGATATAGATATAGCCGTTACGGATCAAATCTTCGTAATAGCGATAGAAGAAAGTCAAAAGCAGCGTCCGGATGTGCGAGCCGTCCACATCGGCATCAGCCATGATGATGATGCGATGATATCGGAGTTTAGCAATATCGAAACTGTCACCGATCCCCGCACCCAGCGCGATGATGATCGGTTTCAACGTATCAGATTTCACCACCTTATCCAAAGAAGTTTTTTCCACGTTCACCAACTTTCCGCGCAACGGCAGGATGGCCTGAAATTTCCGGTCACGCCCTTGCTTGGCCGAACCGCCAGCCGAGTCTCCTTCCACAATATAAAGTTCCGAGTCTTCCGGATTGCGCGACGAACAGTCGGCCAGTTTGCCCGGGAGAGTCATGCCCTCCAGTGCGCCTTTGCGGATTACCGCGTCTTTAGCGGCACGGGCCGCAATCCTGGCTTTGGCTGTCAGCAAACACTTGGAAATGATCGCTTTCGCATCTTCCGGATGCGATTCCAAATAATCTGTCAGAGCTTCAGAAGTGACGCCTGAAACGATGCCGCGGATTTCGCCGTTACCCAATTTAGCCTTGGTCTGCCCTTCGAATTGCGGATTACGCAACTTTACACTGATCACTGCCGTCAAACCCTCCTGCAGATCTTCCGCCGTAAAACTTTCGTCTTTTTCTTTTAGAATATTGGCTTTCTTAGCGTAATTGTTTAACGCTCGCGTCAACGCCGCCCGAAACCCGGCCTCATGCATCCCGCCTTCCGGAGTAAAAATATTATTGGCAAAAGAAAAGACATGCTCCTTGTAACCATCCGTATATTGCATGGCAAGTTCCACCAGCACGTCTTCCTGCTCCATCTTTTTTTCAACATAGAAAGGAGTCCTGTTTTTGATTTCTTTTCCGCGATTAAGAAACTTCACAAACGAAATCAAACCGCCGTCGAAAAGAAAACCATACGCTTTTTCTCTGCCTTGTTCGCGTTGGTCATAGACCTTGATGCTGACGCCTTTGGTCAAGTAGGCCTGCTGGCGGACATAACCCAAAATCTTTTCCCAACTGTATTTTATTTCCGGAAAAATTTCCGGATCGGCCTGGAAGGAAATGATCGTTCCGGTCCCTTCGGCTTTGCCGAGAATTTTCGGCTCCTTGGTTTTTGGCTTACCGCGCTCAAATTCCATGGAATAAACCTTGCCGTCCCGCTTCACTTCCGCTTTGGTCCAAACAGAAAGCGCATTAACGACTGAAACGCCGACACCGTGAAGACCCCCGGAAATCTTGTAACCGTTACCGCCGAATTTTCCTCCGGCATGGAGGACTGTCAAGACGGTTTCCAAAGTCGATTTCTTGGTCTGCGGATGTTTTTCTACCGGGATTCCGCGTCCGTCATCGGCAATTTCAATCACATTGTCCGGGAGCATCTTGATAATGACATTTTTGCAATAACCGGCCATTGCTTCGTCGATCGAATTATTGACCACTTCCCAAATCAAATGATGCAGACCTTCCGTAGAAGTTCCACCGATGTACATTCCCGGCCGTTTCCTGACCGGCTCCAATCCTTCCAAAACTTGGATGGACTGGGCTGTATAACCGCCGTTATCTTGTGTCTTTTTAATTTCTTTTGCCATAATATTAACTAACTAATATAAATATCCCCGAGCTTACGCTCGGGGTTTTTATCCGAGTGCAAGCTTCGCTTGTCCAGTGTCCTCTTGTCCTTGCTGTTCGATGTATTCTCTGATTATCTTTTCATTGAGTCCTACCGTTG
>JAJYJP010000072.1 GCA_021789395.1 bacterium
ATCATCAGTTTGAGATAGATATTATATTTAGAAAGATTGACGATGTCGTTTGCCATAAAGACCGGCTCGAATTCTTTTTCCAGATGCTCCGCATCTTCTGCTCCCACCCGGAAGGAAACGATCGTTCCCACGTTGCCAAAGACCGCGTCGCGCACCGTTGTGTTGCCATCAAAAACCAGCTGATTGATGTATTGATGAGCCAAAATCAGATCCAAGTGATATTTTCTGGCTTCGGACAAAATATTGGCGAAAGATTCCGTCGCAAAATTTTGAAATTCATCGACGTACAGATAAAAATCTTTTCTTTCCTCTTCTGAAATTTCCACCCGACCCATCGCTGCCAACTGAATTTTCGTCACGATCATTCCGCCCAAAAGCCGCATCGCGTCTTCGCCGATCCTGCCTTTGGACAGATTGACTATCAATATTTTCTGATTATCCATAATCTCGCGCATGTCGATCGTCGATTTCGGCTGGCCGACGATATGCCGGATCACGGCTGAAGACAAAAATTGTCCGACTTTATTCTGGATGGCCGCCACCGCTTCTTTGCGGAAGCGGTCTTCCCATTTGTCGAATTCATTGATCCAGAAAGATTTCACGACCGGATCCTTGATTTTGGGATAAACCCTTTTGCGGAAATCGCTGTCTGACATCATGCGATTAACGCCCAACATGGTCGATCCCGGATAATCCAGAAGAGCCAGAATCGTATTGTTCAGGATGTATTCCATCCTGGGACTCCAGACATCCGGCCAGATTTTCTTAAAGACGCCCATCATGCCAGAAGCCACCAGATTTTTCTTGTCTTCGTCCACTGCTTCCAAAATATTGAAAGCCACTGGATACTCCGCATCGGCCGGATTGAAATAAATCACGTCGTTAATCCGGTTGGACGGCACCGCCTTAAGCATATTTTCCGCAAATTCTCCGTGCGGATCCACCACGCACACTCCGTCGCCGTTGCGGATGTCTTGGATGGCCATATTCTCCAGCATGTTGGATTTTCCCATACCGGTTTTTCCGATGACATACATATGGCGGCGGCGGTCGTCTTTTTTAATGCCAAAATTCACCTGCTGATTCCGAAAATTGGTTTTTGCGAAAAAATTTATTTCACTCATAATTATAGTCAGAATTCATAAAGTATTTTTTGTCTGCTTTATAAATCTTTAATTTTATTACTCGATCGGCAGATTGGCCGGAGCCGAACCGCGCTTGGCTTCCACCCGGGCAATGGCCGGCGCCTTGACTTCCATATGCGGAAAATGATAAATGGTCGCCAACTCCGTCGCGGACATTACAAATTTTTTTCCGTCCATGTCTCTGTCCTTATACCGCCGATAAATTTTTCTTTTTCTCATTATGAGCCGTGAAGCGACACTCACATAATTAGCATAAGTTTTGCTGAGATTTTCCGGCTTGATGTTGTTGAGGTTCAAGTCGTTGAACTGACGCATGGCTCCGAAAAAAGCCGTAACATTGCTTTTATCAAATCCTTCTTTCTTGCCTAAATACAACATTCTCATCTTGGTTTTATACGCGTTCTTTCCCAGATTTTCTTCAATCGCCTTGAGAACTTCTTTTTCTACCGGCGTCAACCGAAACTCCAAAGGCTGTTCTTCCTTCTTTTCCGATTTTTTAAATTCCACCGGCGCGGAAAGTCCTTTGAACAGATTGGACAAAACATCCACGATGTCTTGCCAGAGCGTCATCTTTGCATTGCTTGCCCGACCGGCCAGTTTCGCAACGACGTCCTTCTGCTTCTTATCGTCTTTCCAAACTTCCGGCAAAGGCTCCAATACAATTTGAAACCAGATATGTTGTCCGGGCGGCAAGGCGCCCATAATTTCAATTATGCCGGCCAGCGGATCAATCATCGTGCCCGTGATCGATTCTTCAAATTTATCATACGTGCGGATTGGATAAGGATCGGGTTTGGTCTGCTCCAGATCGGTGCCCCAAATATCCCAGTCCTTATTGGGGATAACTCTGGGGAAATTAAGAACGTAATCCGGCACTTCACGCACCTCCGCGTCGGGAAATTGAGCATAGATCTGCGACTCCATCAAGGCGCGAAATCTGGTTTGCAGCCGGATGTAAAAATGCGCTTCTCCGTCCGAACCGACCAATTCAAAACTAAAGCGGTCGGTAAACATTCCCCTGCCCCAAACTTCCCAGGTATTCAAAGTGGTGAGTACCCCGGCAATAACATGAAAGATTGACTCCATCGGTTTGGGACCTTTTTCCAGATTTTTGGGCGGAATTATTTCCAACATCGTCCATTGCAACGATGCGCCCCGCTTTTTCCTGCTGTAATCTACCCAAAGCGGCTTAAAACCAAAATACAAAAACGCCGGCAGTATGATCCACCAGAAATAATAAAAAGCGGTTATGACAGGAGCGAAAGTATTTGAAATGTAAGATAAAAAATCCATTTTATTCTTGACGTTGCAAGTTTTTGTTTTAGATTTTTACGCCCAGACTATTTTTTTACCGTATAAGCGTCATTGAGTTTGACAAAAGAATTTCCATTATTCAAGTTGATCAATACGGTCGCTTTTTTCACTTTGCGGACTTTCATGACCTCCGACAGAATTTCTTCCTTGGTCAGCGGCTTCCCGCTCTTTGCCAGAATATCCTCCAAAACGTCCTTGATCGTTCCTTGTTTATATCCCCATTCTTTCAGGGCATAGATGCCCCGGCCGATCAGCACGAACCGATCGTCTTTGATCAGTTCGTTATGCACCGTCTGGGGATGGGCCTTTTTTTTGCTCAGGTTGTGTTCATCGATCAATTTGGCAATTTCGGAAAAATGCAGCGGACTGCCTTGTTCTTTTAGTACAAGGTATATTCTTTCCCTCGTTCCTTTCGGATTGATTTCCGCCCAGTGCGCCAAGCCCCATTTTTCAAACTTATTTTTCTTGATCTTAGAAAAAACTTTGAGGAAATTGGCAATCTGCTTCTTTGTCAGTTCCGCTTTCCGGGAAGATATCTTGTCGACAATTTCGTTATCGATCAAAAGCTTCTTTTCTATCTGCAGTATTTCCTCGGCCAACACCGACAATTCTTTCGCTTTTTCGACAATGTCCTTGGAAACGGTCCAGGATTTTTCAATTATCTTTTCGACTTCTTCGATAAGGATCCGATCGGAAATGGCGGAAAAAAACTTGATGGCATTGATCTCTTTTTTGTCTTTGTCGCCCAGTCTTTCCAGAATTTCTTGTTCTTTGATTATACCATCACTTTCATGGATTGTAAAAATAATTTTTTCTTCAGCCTGTTTAAATTTTTCATCGTTCTGTTTGCCGGAAACTTTCCTGAGGGCGTCAGAAATAATCTGCCGGACGCGCTCCCGGGTGATCTTGTAATCCTTTCCTATTTTTTCCAACGTCTGCGGTTTTTCACCGGACAGCCCGAATCGTTTAGCCAGAATTTCTTGCGATCTCTCCGGCAAGTCGGACAATAAATAATTGGCCGAGTCGAAAAAACTCAGCTTTTGTCCGGCATTATTCAAATCGGCCGTTTTTAGGCCTTTTGGACTATTATTCTCCATACCGTTATCTAAAAAATAAATGACTTTTTTAGTCAAGCCATATTAGCACATAGCGGAATAATTTGTCAAGGGTGCCTCTTAGCTCATAAAAACTGTTACCAAGGGTTTACTGGATAGCTCAAAATTGGGTTACCGTAGTCATATTATGAATATGACTACTAAAAAAGATATCTTTGCCCGCTATCTAAGCGAGTATCTTGA
>JAJYJP010000073.1 GCA_021789395.1 bacterium
ATGCAATTCTAAATTACATCAAAAACCAGGACCATCGGAAAGTAGACATGGAAAATCTCAAATTGTTCTAGCCGTCGTTAGACGGCAAGATAGAAACCACTAGCGTATGAGCTAGTGGTTTTCATTTTAAGAATCCTTTAGTTAATAATCTTTGCTGGGCTAGGCGCGGTATTGATATTTTTTACCAATTCCCCCTCCATAATTTTTTGTTTGATTTCCGATTTGGCGATTTCTTCAAAAATCAACACCCAGAACGCTTGTTTGAAAACTTCAAAAACGGAAAGTGTCGAGAAAAGGATCACGCCGACGATTATCGCTCCGAAAACCGAAACGATCGTCAAACCGATTGTGTTCAAGAAGAAATAAAAAATCCCGCTCAATAACAAAAAGATCGCAATCAAAGGCAAAATAATTATTCCGACTAAAATCGCCAATACCAAACTTATTGCAACAAACACCAAAAGCGCAACCGCGCTCGTGCCGATGTTATCCTTGAACAGGCTGTACGCATTTTCCAGAGATTCCCGAAAAGGCAAATCAGCTAGAACCGCGTAAAGATAACCGTAAATTCTTAGGAAAGCCACCAGGAAAAGAAGCGGAACAAGTATGATGACGGCCAACGCCGCAACAAAAACTCCCGCGATATAAGATTTTATGTAAAAGAAAAACGTGATGGGAGTCAAAAACACAAATAAAATCACCGCTTCCGCCACACTAACGACCAACCCGATCAAAAATAAGCGCCAAAAATATCTTTTTCCTTGATGGATAGCTGAATTGAAATTCATCTTCCGCCCTTTAATATTTTCTCCGAACGCCTTGATCAATGCGCCCCTTCCAAGCACGGATAAAATCACAAGCACCGCATAAACTATCAGCAGCATAATGACCGACAACAAAACGAGCGGCATATGCGCATAAACGAAATCCAGCGCTTGTCGACTTCCAGAACCGTCGTTTTTGGAATAATTAAAAAAAATGGTAGCGGATCGTCCCAATATCAAAAAAAGTCCGAACCACCACAAGTATTTATTTTTCCAAGCCAGATGAAAAGATTTTTGTACGATTTTTAAATAATTTATATGCCGCATATATTTTTTTGTATTATACTTCAAAATGCGATATTGCACAATTCATCGATCCATAAAAAGATCCGCTTTTGCTAGCGGACCTTTTTTGAATGCCATATTTTGCTTACCCTCCGAGTTCGGAAGCGGCTTTTCCGATTTCCGGCGGCTTTTCTTCTTTTTTCTCCGGCTTTTTCAGGCCGACAATTTCATCGTACTCGTCCTGTTCGACAGTTTCCTTCTGCAGAAGCACTACGGCCAGATTGTCCAGAACCGCTTTCTTTTCCGTCAATATTTTTTCCGCGACTTTATAAGCTTCATTTATAAATTTGGAAACTTGATTATCAATTTCTTCCGCGGTCTTTTCGGAATAATTTTTTTCTTCTTGGATTTCTCTGCCCAAGAAAACCAACTCTTCTTTGTGTCCGAAAGTTCGCGGACCAAGATCGCTCATCCCGAAACGCGTAATCAGGTTGCGCGCCATCATTGTCGCCCTTTCCAGATCATTGGAGGCGCCGGTCGTCACATCGCCGAACGTAAGCTTTTCGCTGACATAACCTCCCAAGAAAACGGAGAGTTCATCGATGAAATATCCCCGGGTGTGCAACCGCTTGTCCTTTTCCGGCGCGCTTAAAGTGTACCCGCCGGCTTGGCCGCGAGAAATTATAGAGACCTTGCGTACCGGATCGGCATTTTTCAAACTGGAACCGACCAATGCATGTCCGGCTTCATGGTAAGCGATAATTTTCTTTTCTTCGTCATCGATTCTCTTGCTTCTGCGTTCCGGACCAAGGATGACTTTTTCAATCGATTCGGTCAATTCATCCATATCGATATGTTTCTTTCCGCGCCGCGCCGCCAGAATCGCCGCCTCATTCACCAAATTGGAAAGATCGGCTCCGGAAAAACCCGGGGTCCGCTCCGCGATCCGTCTCAAATTCACATCTTTGCCCAATGGTTTGTTGGCCGAATGGATATTCAAAATTTCCAACCGTTCTTCAATGTCGGGCAGATCCATCACGACGCGCCGATCAAATCTTCCCGGCCGGAGCAATGCTGGATCCAAAACATCCGGCCGATTAGTTGCCGCAATTACGATAACATTAGTAGTGGTGTCAAACCCGTCCATCTCTACCAAAATCTGATTCAAAGTCTGCTCCCTTTCATCGTGGCCTCCGCCCAATCCGGCGCCGCGGTGGCGACCGACCGCATCAATTTCATCGATGAACACGATGGCAGGCGCGCTACGCTTAGCTTGCTTGAACAGATCGCGCACCCGAGAAGCGCCAACACCCACGAACATTTCCACGAATTCCGATCCGGAAATATTAAAGAAAGGTACATTGGCTTCGCCGGCAACCGCTTTGGCAATCAAGGTTTTCCCCGTTCCCGGAGGTCCCAACAGCAGAACGCCTTTCGGAATTTTGGCACCCAGCTTTAAAAACTTGTTCGGATTTTTCAAAAAATCTACGATCTCATGGAGTTCCTCTTTGGCCTCTTTGGCTCCCGCCACATCTTTAAACATCACTTTATTCCTTTTATCTTTCGGATCGATCATCCGAGCGCGCGAACTTCCAAATGACATCGCCTGATTGTTTCCCCGTTGCGCTTGCCGCATCATGAACCAGATAAATCCCGCGACGAACAGGAACGGCAAAAGTATTGGCAGCAAAGTGGTTAACCAGAAGTTGGCGGAAGAAGTTTGGACGTCCACATTGACGCTTTGTAATTGCTGGCTGTCCACGCCGTAATTTTTCAACGTCTCCACTATGCCCGATTCCGACTCTTTTGTGGATTTTTCAATCGTGCCGTCTTTTAAAGTAATCGTCAGGTCATTGTTGTCGACGGAAATTTCTTTGACTTTCCCTTGGTCGATCTGCGTCACCAACGTTCCTAAAGAAATGTTGGCCGGTTTTTGTTTGGGTGCGTTATAAAGGGCTAAAATTCCTGAAATTATTAAAAAAATAAGAATCAAGATGCCCAAATTTTTCATCAACTTATTCATCAATTTTATCTAAATTTAATTATTTATAATTTAACAATAAAAATTTTACCACGTTTCTTAATTAATTTCAAGCCTTTCAATACTACAAATTGGGGCTTATTCTTCGTACTTTTTATCATCTTGCGAATTTCTTCAACATGCGCCATTTCTATATCCTTTATATCAGCCTTTTTCTCGGCAATCGCCCGCAAAAGCACCTGACGCTGCAAAGCCACCGGAAGTTTTAAGAATTTTTTCAACTCCAATTCTTTATTTCCTTCGTATGTTTTTTCCGCCAAATTATTGAGCAACGCGTAATCTTCTCCAATCGAAAGCGTCTCCTTAAAAAGCGTTTCTTTGATGTTGGGATTGAAGTTTTTTTCCAGATACGGAATTAGTTTGTTTCTGATTCTATTTCGCAAAAAAATTATTTCTTTATTGGTTTTGTCAATTCTATATTTTAATTTTCTTTCTTTAATATATCGAATTATTTCTTCGCGCGAAATTGCCAGAAGCGGCCGGGTAACTTTTCCGTTTTTAAATCGCATCGCCGCCAAACCGGAAAGTCCCGCGCCGCGGATGATCCGCATCAAAAAAGTTTCCGCTTGGTCGTCTTGGTTGTGCGC
>JAJYJP010000074.1 GCA_021789395.1 bacterium
GTAAATAATAGCACGACAGCGGTAGCGCTGAAGGAAATCGACGAACAAACAGGGGAAGTTTTGGAAAATTATACCTATATCGTTATGCCGATCAAAAACTAAAAAGTCAATTAGAATTCAAAAGGGCTCCAGAAGCCCTTTTTTATTTATATATAAGTAACAAAAACAAGACATAGAGGTAGTAATTAAAGAAGGAGAAATGAGAATAATAAGTTCAGAGTTTAATAATTATGAATTTATCCCCAGCAAGTTCACTTGCGATGGAGATAATATTAATCCGGCAATTGAATTTTTAGATGTGCCTGAAACGGCGAAGAGTCTGGTGTTGATGATGGAGGATTTGGATGACAAAACAAAAACCCTGCATTGGTTGGTTTGGAATATTGATCCAAAAACAGTTAAAATATCTAAAAATAGTGTTCCTTTTCGAGCAATTCAGGGAAGAAATTCTTATGATAAAATCGGATATTCCGGACCGTGTCCGGCGAGCGGAACGCACTTATATAAGCTGAGTTTGTATGCGCTTAGTACGGTCATATCCTTAACCGATGTTGCTGAAAAGGCGGATGTGGAAAGAGAGATGGAGGGTTACAAAATTGAAAAAGCAGAGCTGGTCGGGTGTTACGAGCGTGCCAGAAGTGACAGCTACACTTAAGAAATAAATTTGACAAATCTATGGCAAAGGTATACTCTAGGGGAGTATACCTTTTGTGTAAATTTCATATGTCGCGAAAAAAAACAGTCTCAAAAGAAGAATCCCGTAATAAAATTTTAAAAAGAATCGCCAGGATCGAAGGACAATTGAACGGAATAAAAAGAATGGTAGTTGATGAGAGAGAGTGTATTGATATCATCCAGCAAATAACGGCCATCCGACAAGCAACGGCCATGTTGGGAATTGAGCTTTTAAAAGACGAGTTTATTTGCAAAAGAGAGGATCAAGAAGAAATTGATGAAAAATACTTAAAAACCTTATTTAAAGTAAGTTAGTGGCGCATAAGCCGTTGTTTATAGAGCTTTGTTATTTTAAAATAATTTATTTAAAAAAGTAAAACTAAGTTAATAATTTTTTAAAAACGGTCCGTTTGCTTCATGAGGAAGCGGATGGATTGTGGAAAAAATATGAGTAAAGTAATTAATCTTACCCATGAAACATTCGAACAGGAAGTTTTGAAATCAGACACGCCTGTTTTGGTCGATTTCTGGGCGCCGTGGTGCGCGCCGTGCCGCATGATGGCTCCAGTTCTTGATGAATTATCCGAAGAATTGGCCGGTAAGCTTAAAATTGCTAAGCTAGACGTGGAAAACCCGGATCATGAAGAGTTGGCGATGCAATATAACATCCAAAGCATTCCCAATATGAAACTTTTCAAAGAAGGAAAAGTAGCTAAAGATTTTATCGGATTCCGTCCGAAAGAAATTTTTGCGGACGAGTTGAAGGCGGAATTATAATTTTTTGTCATTGCGAAGTGAAAAACCTCGCAATGATTGTAAAGTTATGATTACGAAAACAAAAATAAAACCGTACAAAGTTTAATTATTAACTAAAAAATTATGGAAGAAAATAAAATATACGATTTAATAATCATCGGGGCGGGACCAGCCGGGCTTACGGCCTCGATTTACGCTTCTCGGTTTGGTATCAAGCATTTGGTAATAGGAAGCTTGATGGGCGGATTGATTTCTGAAACTCATCTCATAGACAATTATCCGGGGATAGAAGATGTGAGCGGGTTTGATTTTTCGCAAAAATTGGTGCATCACGCCAAAAAGTACGGCGCGGAAATCTTGCCGGTGATGGTGCGAAAAATCAACAAGTCCGACACGCAATTCGAATTGGAACTGGACGGCGGAAAGAAATTACAGACCAAAGCCTTGCTGTTAGCGACAGGAACGAAGCGGAGAAAGTTAGGGGCGAAGGGCGAGGAAGAATTTTCTGGCAAAGGCGTTTCTTATTGCGCGACTTGTGATGGATTTTTCTATAAAAATAAAATTGTGGCGGTCGTTGGCGGAAGCGATAGCGCGGCCGGAGCGGCGCTTTATCTGGCTGATATTGCTCAAAAAGTCTATCTTATCTATCGCAAAGATAAGTTACGCGCGGAACAGCACTGGATCGATCTGATTGGAAAAAACGACAAGATTGAAGTTATTTTCAATACCAACATAAAAGAAATTTTAGGAGTTGGAAAAGTGAAAAAAACGAAATTAGACAAACCGTATAAAAATAGCGAAGAACTGGAGGTGGATGGGATATTTATCGAAGTCGGGTCGGATCCGACGGTAGACTTTGCTGAGGACCTTGGTTTGGCGGTTGACGAAGGGGGATTTATCAAAGTTAACAAAGACTCATCTGCCTCTCTTCCGGGCGTTTGGGCGGCTGGGGATATTACAGACGGATCAGATAAGTTTCGGCAGGTTATTACAGCGGCTTCGGAGGGTGCTATCGCGGCAAGGAGCATCTCCAACTATTTAAAGAATAATTAATTAACAACAAAGCTATGCCAACAAAAAACAATCATGATCCCTTTAGCAACGCCCTTAAGCAAATAGAGGCCGTTAAAGATACAATCAAATTGGAGGATAATATTTATGCGCAACTGCAGGCACCGAAAAAGTTTCTCGAAGTGAATATCCCGGTCAAAATGGATGATGGAAAAATAAAGTTATTCAAAGGTTTTCGTTCGCAGTTCAATGATGCGCGGGGACCGTTCAAGGGAGGCATCCGTTTTCATCCCGATGTCAACGAGTCGGAAGTAAAGGCACTTTCCGCTTGGATGACTTGGAAAACGGCAGTGGTCAACATTCCATTGGGCGGAGGAAAGGGCGGCGTGATCGTAGATCCACGGAGCCTTTCTGATCGCGAGTTGGAAGAATTGTCGCGCGGCTATGTGCGCGGAATATATAAATTGATAGGTTCGGCGGTGGACGTGCCGGCGCCGGATGTGTACACTGATCCGCGCATCATGGGCTGGATGATGGACGAATACGAAAAACTGATTGGCAAAAACGATCCGGGCGTGATAACCGGGAAACCTTTGAGTATCGGCGGGTCGGAAGCGCGCTCTTATTCGACGGCGCAAGGCGGATTTTATGTTTTAGATGCGGCTGTCAAAAAAATGGGACTTTCCAAAAATGCGACAGTGGCGATCCAAGGGTTTGGAAATGCAGGAGCACATATGGCAAAAATTCTACAGAAAGCCGGGTATAAAATTGTGGCGGTAAGCGACTCAAAAGGCACAATCGTCAACATGATGGGGATCGACGCGGAAAAATTAGAAGAGCATAAGAAAAAAACCGGATCCGTCGCGGCTTATTCTGGCTGTGAAAATTTGGGCGCGGAACATTGTTTGGGACAAGAGGCGGACATTTTAATTCCGGCAGCACTGGAGAATTCCATTACTTCGGTCAATGTTAAAGTGATTAAAGCGAAATTGATCGTAGAATTGGCAAATGGGCCGATTACGCCAGAAGCGGATGAAGTTTTGAAAAAGAAAAATATATTGGTGGTTCCGGATATTTTAGCCAATGCCGGCGGAGTGACAGTGAGTTATTTTGAACAGGTTCAGAATGCCTATGGGTATTATTGGACAGAGCAAGAAGTTTTGGAAAAACTTTCTAAGATAATGTA
>JAJYJP010000075.1 GCA_021789395.1 bacterium
GCGGGCGTGACGCTTTTGGTTTTATACAGCATTCTGGACACCGCCACGTTTTATATTTCCGCCATTCCGGTTATAATTATCTTTGGAGGCCTAGCTTTTTACCGTCCGTACAACCAGTCGCTTTTTTCTTTCATCGTTTCGGTCGTATTTTTTTCCTTTCACCCGAAAGTTTATATCTGGCGTAGGCTTCCGGAAAAAATCCAACCACCCAAACGGACGCCAATCAAGCAAACAGAAAAGAAACAGGCGAAAACAATCGATTCCAACAGGATTGAAGAAATATCAAAATTATTAGACAGCAATAAAACGTTGAAATTTTAAATGGAAACCCTCCATTCCAACAAAATAACCAAGCAGACTTCTTCCGCCCCCGCCCAACAGTTCGTTGATGTGGCGGAAGTGAAGGAAGACGTGGTAGTTTTAAAAAACGGCTCGCTCCGTTCGGTTTTGGCCGTCTCCGCCATCAACTACGATTTGAAATCCACCGATGAACAGGAAGCGATCGTTTCGCAATACCAAAATTTTCTCAACTCCTTGGATTTTCCGATCCAGATCCTGATCAGTTCCCGCAAACTTAATATGGACCAATATTTGGAATTTTTGGAAGGAAAAGAAAAGGAACAACCCAATGAATTGCTGCGTCTGCAAATCTCGGAATACAAAAATTTTATCTCCGAATTAGTCAATGTTTCCAATATTATGGACAAAGATTTCTATATTGTTGTGCCGTTTTCTCCGGTTGAAAACAAAGAAAAAGGTTTTTTCAGCAATGTTTCCAGTATGCTCAACCCGAAAAAAAATATTATTGAAAAAATAGAAACTTTCGAGACTTACAAAAACCAGCTGTTCCAGCGGGTGGACCATATTACTGCCAGCCTCTCCGGAATCGGCCTGCGCATCACGCCGCTCAAAACCCAAGAGCTGATCGAACTGATGTACAATTCCTACAATCCCGCCCTAGATTTAAGCAAACTCCCGGATGTCGCCAACCTCGATTTAAAATAACCTATGTTTGATTTTTTGAACAAAAACAAAACCGCCAAACCGGCCCAGCCAGCCGCACCTAAGCCCGTACCCATTCCGAAAGAAGAACGGGACGAGATTTTGCAGTCGGAAAAATATTATCAAGAAGGACTCGCCAAGCTTCACGATTTGATCGCGCCGGCCGCCATCAAAGTGACGCCGCGCTACATCCGCGTAGGCGAAACTTTGGCCCAGACTCTTTTCGTTATTACTTATCCCCGTTACCTCCAAAGCAATTGGTTTTCTCCGATCATCAATATCGATATGCCGTTAAACATCGCGATGTTTGTCCACCCGATCGAGACTTACGAAGTTTTAAAAAATCTCAAGAAAAGCGCCACCCAAGTCCAATCCCAGATCCACATGTCCGAAGAAAAAGGAATGATCCGCGATCCTTCCTTGGAAACCGCCATGCAGGATATTGAAGATTTGCGCGACAAGCTCCAGCAGGGGACGGAAAAATTTTTCCGCTACGGGCTTTACATCACGATTTTTGCCAACGATGAAAAAGAGCTGGACAAGGCGTCCAGATCGATCGCTTCCATTTTGGAAGCCCAGTTGATTTACGCCAAACCGTCTATTTTCAAAACGGAACAAGGATTTAATTCCACCATTCCTTTGGCCAATGATGAATTAGACGTCGGAACCAGCATGAACTCCGCGCCGCTTTCCACCACCTTTCCTTTTGTTTCCTCGACGCTTTCCAATGATGAAGGAATTTTGTACGGCATTAATCGCCATAATAATAGTCTGATAATTTTTGACCGTTTCAAGATGGAAAACGGAAACATGGTCGTCTTCGCTAAATCCGGCGCCGGAAAAAGCTACACCGTAAAATTGGAGGTGTTGCGTTCTTTAATGGTTGGCACATCAATCGTCATTATTGATCCGGAAAATGAATACAAACATCTTTGCGAGACGGTCGGAGGAACGTTCATCAAGATATCTCTTAATTCCACCAACCATTTGAACCCGTTCGATCTGCCTAAAGCCGTCGAGGACGAAGATCCGGAAGACATTTTGCGCAACAATATCGCCAATATGATCGGCCTTCTCCATCTAATGCTGGGCGCCATCACTCCAGAAGAAGACTCCATTTTAGACCGTGCCATCCACGAAACCTACGCGATGCGCGACATCACCAAAGACAGCGATTTCAACGCTTTAACCAAAGATTCTTTTCCCACCATGATCGATTTGTACCACGTTTTGAAAAACATGGAGGGCGGGGAAGACCTGGCCACCCGTTTGGAAAAATATACAGTGGGTGTTTTTGCCGGTTTTTTGAACAATCCGACCAACATCAACATCGAAAACTCTTTGGTCGTTTTCAATATCCGCGATATGGAAGAAGAATTGCGTCCGATCGCCATGTACACAGTTCTGCAATTCATCTGGAACGAGATGCGGACCAATTTCAAAAAACGCCTCGTGCTTGTGGATGAGGCTTGGGTTATGATGAAATCCGACGACGCCGCATCTTTTCTTTTTGGAATTGCGAAACGCTGCCGAAAATATTATACTGGACTTACAACCATCACTCAGGACGTCAATGATTTCCTCTCCTCGAAATACGGCAAGCCGATCGTTACCAACTCATCCATCCAGCTCCTTTTGAAACAATCGCCGGCCGCCGTCGATATGCTCTCGGAAACGTTTTATCTGACCGATCAAGAAAAGTTCCTACTTTTGGAAAGCAACGTCGGAGAAGGAATCTTCTTTGCCGGCACCAAGCACGTGGCCATCAAAGTTATCGCGTCCTACAGCGAAGACCAGATTATCACGACCGATCCGGCCCAGCTTTTGGAAATCGAACAAGCCAAAAAAGAATTCAACGAAGAATAATTTTAGATATATTTATTTATGGAGGCGACTTACGAACAACTCCAGCACCAATCGAGATTAAAGCAAGCTGTAAATTCCAACCGAAGAAACAATTCCGCTGTTTCGACAAAATCATCCGCAAAAGCGTCTACTAAGAAACCATTGACCGCGTATATCGAACCTATGACTGATTGGGCTTTTATTCCGGCAACAATGCTGGCTATCCTGGAAGACTTATTAGACTTAGTCGCGATTGGCGAAATCCCGGGATTTTCCCTCATATCCTCAAGTATGACCGGCTTCGCCCTAACTCTGGCCGGCTCACCGGACATGGCATCAATAAAACAGGAAAAAGGAAATTTTTCAAAATTGAGCGGCGCTGGATTGGGACCAATTGGAAAAATTTTAATTTTAATTGCTTCCGCCATAATAGAAATGTTCGCAATTCCCGACGAAACCGTCACTGCCATTTATTTATATTATTCGGTTTTAAAAGGCAGACAGGCCGCCGACCAAAATAAATAGTGGCTGTTACAATATTTTAAATAAAGACAAAAATGAAAAAAAATAATTATCTCGATATTTTTTCCGCGTGGAAACGAGAGATTATCACTTCTTTGGTAATCGTTTTTTGTCTGGTTTTCTTCATGTTGTTTCCCGTATCCGATGCAG
>JAJYJP010000076.1:0-1326 GCA_021789395.1 bacterium
CTTTTGAAAAGAAGAATTGATAAGATGATCGGAGAAATATTTAAACTACAGAGAGACTACCGTATCGCCAATTCTGAGAAAAAATCCAAAAGCTCTCTTGGTAACATTTAATTATGATCTATCGGGAAAAAACGCCCCGCTTCACAAGGCGCATTTGTTTTATTCAAGAAATTTAGATTTTCACTTTCATTCCGGCACCCATCGTCGAGCAGACAGTGATGTTGGAGATCAGCCTGCCCTTGACGGCGGCCGGTTTGGTCTTCTCCAGATTCTCGACGAATGTTTTGATATTCTCGATCAGTTTCTGGTCATCGAAAGAAACTTTTCCGACCAGCTGATGGATATTGCCGGTATCATCATTTTTGTAAGCCGCCTTTCCTTTCTTCAGAGCTTCCACCGTATCTTTGATCTTGGTCGTCACGGTTTCGGTCTTCGGATTCGGCATCAGGCCTTTCGGCCCCAAGACCTTCGCCACCTTTGCCAGTTTGGGCATCATTTCCGGCGTCGCTACCAAAATATCAAAATTAATTTTTTTGGCGAACCCGTCAATCATTTCCTCTCCGCCGATCACATCTGCGCCAGCCGCCTTGGCTTCCGCCTGCTGAGTCGAAGTAATGACAGCAATTTTTTTGCTTTTGCCAGTCCCGTGCGGCAAACTCACTGTTCCGCGGACCTGCTGATCGCCTTTCTTCGGATCGATATTGGTCTTCACGTGAACCTCGACCGATTCGTCAAATTTGGCGGTCTTGTTTTCTTTAATCATTTTTACCGCTTCTTCCAGTGAATAAATTTTGTTCTTATCCACTTTTTCCGCGGCTGCCAGATATTTTTTACCGTGTCTCATATATTTTCGTGGTACGAACGCTCCGCAAAACAGAACTCCCACAATTTAAAAATTAATTACTCGATTTTAATTCCCATCGATCGGGCTGTTCCAGCAATGATGTTCATCGCCGCATCCACATCGTTAGCATTGAGATCGGGAAGTTTTTTCTCCGCGATTTCCCGCAACTTGTCTTTGCTGATTTTTCCGACTTTATCCTTGAGCGGATTGCCGGCGCCTTTTTCTACGCCCGCCGCCTTCCGCAAAAGATCTGAAGCTGGCGGAGTTTTCAGAATAAAGGTGAAAGTCCGGTCTTCATAAACCGTAATTTCCGCCGGAATAATGTCGCCCATCTTGTCTTTGGTCGCCTCATTGAACTTAGTGCAGAATTCCTGAATGTTCAGGCCGTGTTGGCCCAACGCCGGACCGACCGGAGGAGCCGGATTCGCTTTGCCGGCCGAAATTTGTAATTTAATAACTGTCTTAATTTTCTTTGCCATAAT
>JAJYJP010000076.1:1426-3494 GCA_021789395.1 bacterium
TTATTTATCTGCAAAAAGTCCAGTTCCACCGGCGTCTCTCTGCCAAAAATGGAGACCAGCACTTTAACCTTGCCCTTAGCTTCATCTACTTCATCCACCTTGCCATCAAAATCTTTGAACGGTCCATCCACTATTTTAATCGAATCGCCCGCATGGACATCGATCTTGTATTTCGGTTCCGCCACGCCCATCCGTTTTTTGAGCATCTCGATTTCCGCCGGATCGACCGGAGTCGGAGTAGTGCCCAGTCCGATGAATCCGGTGACATTCGGCGTATTGCGGACGACATACCAAGAAGCGTCCGTCACTATCATCTCCACCAAAACATAACCGGGATAAATTTTCTCTTCAATGACCGTCCTCTTGCCTGCTTTAATCTTTATTTTCTTTTCTACCGGAACCATGACGTCAAAAATCAGATCTTGCATATCCATCGATTCAATTCTCTGCTTCAAGTTGCGCGCCACATTGTCTTCGTAACCGCTGTAAGTATGGATCACGTACCAAGCCCGTCCGTGATGTTGTGTTTGCTTTGCCATATTATTTTATTACAAATGTTTTTAATAAATAGCTGAAAAAATAATCCAGACCGCCCAAAAAGATCGCGACCACGATGCTGATGCCGATCACCAGCAAAGTGTAGTTAATGGTCTGCTGCCTGGTCGGCCAGTTGACCTTAAGCAGCTCCGCTTTGGCTTCTTTAAAAAAATCAGTTGTTTTATTTGCCATAATTTTGCTTTTTAAAGCTTTTTTAAAAGCCCTTCGGGCTTTCATTGGTTTAAATATAGAGCATTTTTTCTTTTCTGTCAAATATTAAATTCTGTCCGTTTGAACTGCAAAAGCACCCCCCTGCGGGCGCTTTCTTTGTGGGCGATCGGGGACTCGAACCTCGGACCTCGTCATTATCAGTGACGCGCTCTAACCAGCTGAGCTAATCGCCCTTGTTTCATATTCTATTTGGTGGACCCGAGGGGATTCGAACTCCTGACCTCCTCGGTGCAAACGAGGCGCTCTACCAACTAAGCTACGGGCCCAAAAACTGTATATTATTCTAACAAACAACAAAAATTTTGTCTAGTGTCCTAGCCAATTTTTAAACAATTTATTTCAGCTCATTCACTGCTTTTTTAAACTTATCTCCCCGCTCGAACTCGTGGGCGAACAGTCCGAAGCTGGTCGCGCCCGGCGAAAGCAAGACCACATCGCCCGGCTGAGCCGACAATCTTGCCAACTCCACTGCTTTTTCCATCGAATCAATCACGGTAAATTCCGGTTCCGGTTCGCCCGGCGGAACCAGTCTTTTCATCGTCGCAATGATCTTGTCCGTCGCTTCGCCTTTCAGAAAAATAACTCCCTTGATTTTTTCATGAATCGTCTTGCCGAACTCTGTCATATCGAAATTTTTGTCCGATCCGCCCGCAATCAAAATCAGCGGTTCGGAAAATGAACCGATACCGGCCATGGCGCTTTCTGGCGTGGTAGCAGCCGTATCGTTATAATATTTGACTCCATTAACCTCTCGGACGAATTCCAACCGATGCGGGATGCCTTTAAAATCGACGATGACTTTCCTGACATTCTTCAGATCAATGCCGAACGCGTAAGCCGCACCGATCGCCGCCATGATGTTTCCCCAGTTGTGCCGACCGCGCAATTTGATATCTTTCAGATCCAGCACTTCTTTTTCCTCGCCGTCAAAATTAAGGCAGATTTTTCCATCAACGATATAGACCGACCTTTCGCTGGAAATTTTTTCGTAAGCAAATTTGATCTCTTGCGCTTTTATCTCGTCCTCGAAGCTGGCAAGGGTTTTATCATCACCATTGATCACGCAAAAATCTTCCGGCCTCTGGTTTTGAAAAATATATTTTTTGTCGGCAATATATTTCTCCATCGTGCCGTAATAATTCAGATGATCCGGAAAAATATTGGTAAGGACGGCAACGTGCGGACTCATTTTGTATCTGCCTATTCCGCTCAGCCGCCAGCTGGAAAGTTCGAAAACGACAACACTATCTTTTTTAATTTCTTTGAGCTTATCCAAAACCGAACCTTGCCCGATTCCCAC
>JAJYJP010000077.1 GCA_021789395.1 bacterium
AAAAAAGAAGCCAAAAGATAGAAGCGTTCCTTTTTGCGCGTAAAGAGGACGAATTCGTAGATGCCGAACCAGGTGAGCGCCAACGCTAAGTTTTCGCTCAAGGTAAATTTAAAAAACCAGGAAAAGATGAATGAAGTTATTGCCAGAAGAAAAGCGACGATGGCGGAAGAAGCGCGCAGATAGTAGCGCGCGGTCAGATAAAAAGAAAAAAGAAATATAAAAAAAGTGATGCCATTAGCAATCGCAAAGCCGTTGAGACTGAAGATGGAATAGAAAATGGCCAGCCAAGCACTGTAACCGATTGGAAACTGAGTGGTCAAGTCGCCGTTCGACGTATAACTGAAGCCAGGAAAATTGAGCGCCTTGCCCGGACCGTAAATGTTGAAAAATTGTTTGGAAGCAGCAAAAGAAAATTCCAAATGATGATTTTGGGCAAGTTGGATGGCGGTTTCGCTGAGCGAACCCTGATCGCGGCCAGAGAAGATGGTCGGCGTCGTGTAATAGGCAAAAATAAAAATGGCCACCAGTGACAAAAGAAAAATCAGAAAGAAACGGTGATTGATCTCAATTTTATTTTTGTTGAAAGCGATAAGATAAACCAATATCGCGGCGCCAAACAAAATATAGGCGGTGAGGATAGCGTTATAAAAAATTCCGGCCAATGCCAAAAAAACTCCCAACCATCCCAAACCGACGAAAAACAAAACAAAAAGCGTGAAGAGCTGGTATTTGTTTAAATTTACTTTTAATAGGGAAATCATATCTTTCATTGTTCAATTATACCGCTGAAAAAACCTTTTGCAAAGGTTTTATTTATGGGGTAAAATGAACCCATATGAAAATATTAGTTGTAGCCCCCACTCCGTTTTTTTCCGACCGCGGAACGCACATTCGGATCTTGGAAGAATCTTTGGCGCTTGAGAAATTGGGTCATCAGGTGACAATCGCGACGTATCATGTCGGGAAAGACATTTCCGACAAGATCGATACTACAAAGATCGACGTGCGGCGTATCAGGCGCCTGCTTTTTTGGTATCACAAGCTGGAAGCCGGACCGGATTGGCAGAAAGTGCTTCTGGACATTATGCTGATCCGCAAGGTTTTCAATCTGGCGCGCACGCAGAAGCCGGATGTCATTCATGGCCATCTGCACGAGGGTGTCCTGATCGGCTGGATTGTGCAAAAAGCGCTTTTTTGGAGAAAAATAAAATTAGTGGCAGATTTCCACGGTAGCCTGACCAAGGAAATGGTTTCGCATGGTTATCTGCACGGCGAACTGAAAAGAATTTTTTCATGGATCGAAAAAATCATCGACCAAATGGGCGATTTTGCCATCACTAGTTCGTGGGAAGGGACGGAAGCGGTCAAAAAAATCAGGACGGACGGAAAAGTCGAGACGGTTTTGGACGGAGTTAATCTCGACAGTTTCGATAATCAAAAGACAAAAGAAGAGATTAAAAAAGAATTGGAATTGCCGGCGAATAAATTTATCATCGGCTATACCGGCGGGCTGGTTGCCAATAAAGGCATCGGTTATCTTTTCGAAGCGATACTTCTGATTTTGGAAAAACGCAGAGATGTCTATTTCTTGTTCGGAGGATTTCCACCTGAGGAAGTGGAAAAATTTGTCGCCAAAAATAATTTGCAGGATTTCGTGCGCTTGGTGAGTCCGCTGGACTATTTCAAACTCCCGGAATTTTTGACGGCGTGCGATCTGGCGGTCGATCCTAAGGATGGCGGCGTGGCGCAGGCCAGCGGAAAGATGCTAAACTATATAGCGGCGGGGCTGCCGGTCGTCTGTTTCGAGAAATACAACAATCATCTTTATCTGGACGGCGACGGCTATTACGCGCAAGAGATTTCCAGCAAGGGTCTAGCGCGGTCGATCGAAGGAGCGCTCAATGATCCGGAATTGAAAGAGAGAGGAAGGACGAACAAAGAACAAGCGAAAGAATTCAGCTGGGAAAAGTCGGGAAGGCAAATCGACAGAATCTATAAAGATCTTCTTATGTTTAACGAGTCTCAACTCGTAGAAGAATCGGATTAAATTATGGAATTATTTTTAATAAAATTAGGCAAAGCATTTACGACCATCAAGCGCGATGGCATTATTGTCGGTGGCAAGAGAATAATCAACTATCTTTTTTTATTTACAAAAACAATTCTTGCCGCCAAGCCGGGCGACATCTTGATCATCACCGGCGGCGTGGGCGACAGCGCTCATTATCGCGCCCACAATCAGGCGGAAGAGTTCAATTTGCACGGCCTGAAAACTTCCGTAATGCTGCAGGACAATCCTTTGTTGCCGTATTACGCGGACAAGTATAAAATTTTTATTTTTCATCGCACAATTGTCACACCGACGATCGCCAAACTGATCGAAAATATCAAAAAACAGAACAAGGAAATTATTTTTGAAACGGACGATTTGGTTTTCGACGTCAAGCATATTCAAGGAACGGATCTGTATAAAAATAAAATGACCTATTTTGAAAAAAAACAGTACGAAAAAGGCGTGGGTGAAGAAATTATCAAAGATTCTTATGTTAAAGTTTGCTCCACGACCACAACCTATTTGGCAAAAATTCTGGAAGGTTATGGAAAAAAAGTTTTTATCAATAAAAACAAAATTGATAATCACGAGCTGGAAATCGCGGAAAAAATATTAAATAACAAAAAGGAGCTAAGCTCCTTAAGCTCCTTGAGCTTAGCTCCTGACGCTGTCAGTATTGGATATTTTTCCGGCACCGCCAGCCACAATCGGGATTTCGCGACGATCACGGACGCGCTGGTGGAAATTATGAAAAAATATCCGCAAGTAAAGTTGTTGCTGGCTGGACCTTTGGATGTCGAAAATCAGTTAAATAAATTTAAAGGTCGCATCATCCACCTGCCATTTGTTTCACGCGATAAATATTTTGGAAATGTCTATAAGGCTGATATCGCTTTGGCGCCCTTGGAAATTGGAGTGCCGTATTGCGAAGCGAAATCGGAACTTAAATTTTTTGAAGCGGGCATTTTAAAAATTCCGACCGTGGCAGTCGCCAACCAAACTTTCAAGGAGGCGATCGAGGACGGCGTGGATGGATTTTTGGCTGGCACGACGAACGAGTGGATTTTCAAATTGGAAAAACTGATCACAGACGAAAAATTGCGCCAAGAAATGGGCGAGAAGGCCTACGCGAAAGTGATGGCGGAATATACCAATCGCAACAGTCATAATGAAGAATATTATAATTATTTAAAATCAAAACTAGTATGAAGATCTTAATCACGGGAGGCGCCGGTTTTATCGGCGCACACACGGCGCAAAAATTGATCGAGAGGGGAGATCAGGTCGTTCTTGTCGACAATTTCAACGACTATTACGATCCGCAGCTCAAGCGGGACCGCGTCAAAACTTTGCTGAAAGGCAAGAAATTCAAACTGTATGAAGCCGACATCCGGAATTACGACGAGATGGAAAAAATCT
>JAJYJP010000009.1 GCA_021789395.1 bacterium
ATTTCAACAAAAGGCTGCAGCTTTTTATTGTTGCAAACAAAAACATTCTCGAAGAAGGCTTCCAGTTCGGTCATTGTTTTGTCCAATTTCTTTTTGGGCATGGCTTTAATTTTTTCCGCCTTAATTATATCACAAAAAATTATTCATTTTTCAGCATTTCTTCTGATTTGTATTTTTTATAAAGCGTCAGGGATAGATAGACGCCGGCCGCCAGCACAAAAATAATGATTCCGGCAAAACGGATATAGTCATTGATCTTGAGGAAGGCGTAACCGAAGAAATAACCGATTATCACCAAAAAGCTGCTCCACACCAAACCGCCGGAAATCGAGCCGAATAAGAATTTCTTCAGGTCCATTTTGACTGCGCCGGCGGCAATGAAAGTGATCCAGCAAAGACCGGTCGTGGACTTTACGGCAAAGATGGTCTTGCGGCCGTGTTTTTCAAAAAGTTTCTCGATCTTCTCGACGATGGCTGGCTTGACTTTCAAAACCTTCTCCGCTTTTTTTAAGATCCGGGAGCCGCCGTGGTAGCCGATGGCATAGAGAATCAAGTCGCCGATGATGTCTCCGATAATGCTAAGAATAAAGACGGCAAAGACATTAAAAAAGCCTAAACTCGCCAAGAAAGCGCCGAGGATGGCGACAATCGGACCTTCGATGATCATAAGCAGCAGCATCATCGGATAGCCCAAAGTCTTTATGAGATTTAAAACGTTTGGATCGGTGAAATTGATGTGGGGCATAGTAATACGGTTATTTTAGCATATTTTTTATAAAAAATGAAGGGTTTTCTTTCTTGGGTTTTTGTACTATACTGGAGATAGCTTCGGGGGCAATTAAACTTTAATTTAAAGCAATGTCTGAAATTTTAGAAAATCTTTTCGGATCCAAGGAAAAGGTGCGCCTCCTCAGGTTTTTTCTGCAGAATCCGGAAAAAGAATATGAGCTGGAGGAGATAACACGGCGCAATATGTTACGAGGATCCGGAATCCGGAAAGAGTTGGAGAATCTGAAAAAGATAAGATTCATCAAATTGAGAAGCAAGGCGGGCAAGAACACTTACACGCTCAATCAAGATTTTGTTTTTTATCCCGAGTTGAAAAATCTGATTTCCAAAGCCAACCTTAATCCGCAGTCAAAAAGTTTGGGCAGAATCAAGGATATCGGCAATGTGAAGCTGGCCGTCATCAGCGGAGCGTTCATCAACTATCATAAGAGCAAAGCCGACATGATTTTGGTGGCGGACAATGTCAGTCGGGCCAGGCTAAAAAATCTGATGAATAATCTGGAGGCGGAGATCGGCAAAGAAATAGATTTCGCCCTGATGACCGGAGAAGAATTCAAGTACCGTCTCAACATGCTGGACAAATTTATCCTGGAATTTTTAGAAGGTCCGCACGAAGAACTGATTAACAAGATTGTCGGCCTCAAGCAATTTATCGCTAAGCGCAAATAAACCATGCTTTATTTTCTAATAATCATTTTGGTCGTCTTGAGCTTGTTTTTGACCTGGCTGGTTTTCGATCTGAAAAAGAAAATGGAAAACGGCGTTTCCGACTCGGAAAAAAATGAAAAGTTGGCGGCCATTCTGGAACGGCTGGCGATCCTTTTCGACCAGAATCGGGACTTGCGGCGCACGATGGACAGCAAACTTTCGGAAACGCACCGCGCGACCCAAGAACAGATCAGTCAAACTATCCGCACGGTGCAAAGCATCAGTGGCCAGTCCGCCCGGCAGATCGCGGACGTGGTGGCCGGCCTGACCAAGCTTGAAGAAACCAATAAGCAAGTGGTGAATTTTTCGGCGCAGTTGCAAAATTTGCAGGACATTTTGAAAAATCCTAAGCAGCGGGGAATTTTAGGAGAATATTTTTTGGAAGAGACTCTGAAAAACGTCTTGCCGCCCAATGCTTACCAGATGCAGTACGGTTTCAAGGACGGCGTCATCGTTGATGCTGCAGTTTTTGTCAAGGACAAGATCATTCCGGTCGATTCCAAATTTTCTTTGGAAAATTACGAAAAAATTCTGAACGCTAAGGATCAGGAAGAACGGGAACGGCTGGAAAAAATATTCAAGCAAGATTTGAAAAACCGGATCGACGAAACTTCCAAATACATCAAACCCGAAGAGAATACTATGGATTTCGCTTTTATGTTTATTCCGTCGGAGGCGATCTATTACGATTTGCTGATAAACAAAGTCGGCGCGGTCCAAGTGAGTACGCGCGATCTGATCGAATATGCTTTCCGCGATAAAAAAGTGATCATCGTTTCGCCGACTTCTTTTTTGGCCTATTTGCAGACGGTGTTGCAAGGATTGCGCGCTTTGCAGATCGAAGAAAGCGCCAAGCAGATCCGGGCTAACGTTGAAAAGTTAGGCAAGCATCTCACGGCCTTTGAAGAGTTTATGAAAAAAGTTCATAACAGCCTGGGCACGACCGTCAATCATTTCAATTCTGCTTATAAGGAACTGGGCAAGATCGATAAAGATGTGGCGCGAGTGACGGAAGGAGAAAAAAGCATTGAGCCGCTGGTTTTGGATCGGCCGAGCGAGGAATAACTGCAATCTATCATAATGAACATACTGAAAATAAATTTTAAAAAATTTTATCAAGACTTAATCGGAAACTTTAAGTCTTTTTTCGAAAGAGAATATTTCCAAAGAGGTATCGTTGTTTGGCTTTTGGTCCTAAGTTTGTTCTTCAATCTGGCCATGTGGGTCAGTTTAAAAATCTTTGTCCGGCCGGTTGACTTTCCCATTATTCTTCATTACAATGTATATTTCGGGGTGGATTCGATAGGCAATTATGCTGAAGTCTATCTGATGCCGGCGATTGGAATTATTTTATTGGTTCTCAACTTTTTATTGTCGCTTTATTTCTATAAACACAAAAAACGGATTGCCAGCTACCTTTTGCTGATGGCGGCGCTCATGATTCAACTAAGTTTAGTGGTCGCTTCGATCAGCATAATTCTTATAAATTACTAATGATGCGGACTGATTCCAAAAAATTTGTTTTTCCTGATCCAAAAACGACGGACCCTCAAGAAAAAAAGATCCAGCGACTGCTGGAAGAAATTCCCGGCATCTTGACCTGGACGACGCTTATCGGGATGTTTGTTTTTTCCTTTTTTCTGCCGGTCTGGGTGGCGGTGTTCATCATTGCTTTTGACATCTATTGGATCCTGCGGACGATTTTCATCGCCTATTATTCCGTGGAAGGTTATCAGAAACTCAATGAAGGAAAATATATTGACTGGTGGGAACGTTGCCAAAATATTGAAAATCCCAAAAAATATCACGCGGAACTTTCTTCGCGCATCCAGGAATTGAAAAAAGAAATAAAGAACAAGACGCTGACCCGGAAAGAAAGAAGGATCATGCGGAGGGAGATCGGGATCAGGAAAAGATATTCGGAAGAAGTTAGGCAGATGGAAAAGATCCAGGATCAGATTCTGGACTGGCGGAAAATTCTGCACGTGGTCATGTTGCCGACTGCCGGCGAGCCGGCGGAAGTGATTGAACCGGCCATCCAATCAATTGCCGATTCCAATTTTCCTAACCATCAATTTGTGATTCTTTTGGCGACCGAAGAGCGGGAACCGGAAGAAGCGCGGATGAAAAAAGTAAATTACCTGCAGGATAAATTTAAGGGTGTCTTCCGGGATTTTATCGTGACGACCCATATTGTCAGTTCCGATGAGTTGAAATGCAAAGCTTCCAATGCCACATTTGCCGCTAAGAAATTACAGAAATATCTGGATGAGCGCAAAATTGACTACAAGAATGTTATTTTTTCCAATTTCGACTGCGACACGGTGGCTCATCCGGAATATTTCGCGGCGCTCACCTATGAATATATAACCGATCCCAAAAGATTGCAGCGGAGCTATCAGCCGATCCCGATGTATAACAACAACATGTGGGACACCAACGCTTTCGTGCGGGTGATCGTGATTAGTTCTTCTTTTTGGCATATTTTTCAAAGCACCCGGCCGGAAGGGATGGTGACTTTTTCTTCCCACAGCGAACCGTTCGATACTTTGGTGAAAGTCGGTTTCTGGCCGGTCAATATGATCAGTGAAGACTCGATCATCTATTGGAAGTGTTTCGCTTATTACGACGGGGATTATAAAGTGAAACCGGTCTATCTGCCGGTTTCGCTTGACGCAGTTTTGGCGCCGACGTATTGGAAGACAATCAAAAACCAGTACAAGCAGAAGCGGCGGTGGGCATACGGCATCGAAAATTTCCCGATCATCATGCGGGCGATCGGACCGAACAAAAAGGTACCTTTCACGAAAAAGTTTAAAGTAGCTTTCGAGATGCTGGAAGGCCATCATTCCTGGGCGACCGCTCCGTTCATTCTGGCGCTTCTCGGTTGGTTGCCGTTGATTTTTGGCGGCAATCAATTCAACCAGAGCGTTTTGGCGCACAACCTTCCTTACATTACCCGGATGTTGATGAATTTGGCCTTGATCGGGTTGGCAGTTTCGATGTCTTTAAGTTTTTTTCTCCTTCCGCCACGTCCCAAAAAATATTCCAGATGGCGTAATTTATATATGCTTTTGCAATGGATATTGATTCCGATAACCGCGCCGATCTTGGGAGCCATGCCGGCGATCGATTCCCAAACACGGCTGCTTTTCGGGAAATATTTCGGAGAATTTTGGGTAACTGAGAAAATAAGAAAAAATGATTAAATATATCCTGCCGTTTCTCATTTCTTTTTCCCTGACTATTTTTTTCATTTTGCTTTTGATGCCGCTGGCCAAACGGATCAACTGGAAAGGGCGCGCGGAAGAGCGACACATCCGAGGTAAAAATATTTTACGGATCGGAGGAATAGCCATGATTATGTCTTTCAATCTGGCTATTTTTTTTAATAAAGACCTTTTCGTTTCTCCTCAGCTTTATGGCGTGATGGCGGCTTCCTTGCTCCTGCTGGTAGTTGGAACTTGGGATGATGTCCGGGAAATTTTTTGGAAGACCCAATTCTTTTTCCAGATCGCCTCCGCCGTCTTGGTTTTTATTTTGGGCGTGCGCATCTATTTTGTCACCAACCCTTTTTCCGGCGGCGTACTTGATCTGGGTTCGGGAATCGGAGAAGTGCTGGCGGCTTTTTTGGTTATTTTTTGGATCCTTTTGATTACGAATGCGATGAATTGGCTGGACGGTATCGACGGTCTTTCGGGCGGAATAACTTTTATCGGCGCGGTGACCATTTTTGTTTTAAGTCTCAAGCCGGAAGTCAATCAGCCGCCGGTGGCTATCATTTCGGCGATTTTAGCGGGGGCGACCGGAGCCTTTCTCGTTTTTAATTTTAATCCGTCGCTGATCTTAGCGGGAACTTCCGGCTCGATGTTTATGGGTTTCGCGTTGGCCGTACTGGCCATCTTTGCCGGGACAAAAATCGCTACGTCCATCCTGGTGCTGGTCATTCCGATAATTGATTTTGTCTGGGTGATAGGCGAGCGGATAAAAAATAAAAAATCGATTTTTAAACCCGACCGCAACCATTTGCATTACAAGCTGCTGGAATTGGGCTGGTCGCAGCGTAAAATAAATTTTTATTATTACGGCATCACGATTTTGATCGCGGCGGTGGCATTGAATACCCGGGCGATCGGAAAAATAATTACGCTCATTCTGGCGGTGGGCATAGCCAGCGCAGCGCTCCTGCTTATCAACAAAAAGACAAAAGAATATAAAAAAATATGAAAAGAAAAATTATCATTTCTGCAGCCGTTGTCCTGCTGGTATTTTTTTCCATTTTCTGCTTTCTCAGACATTATTATTCGGTTCACGGAAATAAAATAAAGGCAATTGCGATTGACGGCGCCGAATTAAAAGTGGAGATCGCCGCTACGCCAGCCAAAAGAAATCTCGGGTTGGGTGGTCGGTCAGGGCTATGCGCTTCCTGCGGAATGCTTTTTGAATTTCCGGAAGAAGGAGTCTATCCTTTTTGGATGAAAGACATGAAATTCAATCTGGATATGCTTTGGATTGCGGGCGATACGATTGTCGAAATTAAAAAAAATATCCCTTATTCCGACGGGATTGGCAAAACTTTCGTGCCGACAGTTTTGGCGGACAAAGTTTTGGAAATAAATGCCGGACTGAGCGATAAGCTTGGATTTAAGGTGGGAGATAAAGTAGGTTTTTAAAAAATCAGATAACACAAAAAGCCCAACTGAACGAGGGGCTTTTTGTTATAGGAAGTAGTAATATACTTATCCGAAAGAACGCAGAATTTTTGTTTTAAGTCCGGAAAATTATGACAGAGACGGGACCAAGACTGCGTATTTGTGAAGATTCTTGAGCTGGCTTGCGGTCAATGTCTTGGATTTGGTAATAGCATTCTTGATCAGATCTTTAGAAAACGCTACCGAAGTGTGAGTGGTGATTATGCCTCCCGTATAGCCGACATTTTTTCTGAGATAATCTTCGATGTAGATTTTGTGTTCGGGCGTAAGGGATGAATCCGGATTTTTTTCGAGATAGTTTGCCAAAGCGCGGCGGGCCAACTGAGTAAGGCCTTGTCCTCTGGCGGCAGTTTCAACAAAAGCGCTGTCTGTCTCTTGGCTAACGCCCGGCTGGGCATTATTCTGGGCTACGCTGGTTGAACTTCCGGTATTGTTTTTCTGGGAATTTTTAGCTGACTGATTCGCGTTTTGGTTTTTGCTGCTTGTTGTTTCTGGAGAAGTGGTCTGATTCTGGTTTGCTGCGGTTTGATCCTGAGTAGCCGCGGTTTGATCCTGGGTCGTCGGGCCTTCGGTTCTCTTTGAATAAGAATAGATGCCTCCTGCGATCAGTATCACGATAATCACGCTAATAATTATCCTTAAATTGTCCTGCAACCACTGTTTCATTTTTGCTGCTTTTTCTTCCGCCTGATTGTTGTTGTTATTTTCTTCCATGTTTTTCACCTTCCTTTCTATTTTTATTTGGTTATCAACGTGCTTGCGTTGAAGCTTCGTATTAATTAATTTTAGCAAAGCGGAATCGAGCGTCAACTGGACAAATTGAGCCAAGTTTGGTGTAATGGGGCGGATGATTGTGGATAACTCGTTGGAATATTTTGCCGAAAAAAGCTATAATTAAATTGTTGAGCAAAAAATCTTTCAGTCAATAGAAATGTTTGACAGTGCAGTCTGCAAACAATCTCCGCTTTCTTGGACAAATAAAAAAACAAAAAATGGGCGGAAAATTAAAAAACAAACAGGATATAAAAGATAAATCTTGGTGGGTGAAAGAGAGCGCTTTTTTGAAATCAACCAGGATCCACACCTGGAAAGGTACGTTTTTGCTCGTATTTGTCGCCGGCTTAGCGGCGTTTTTTATTTTGGTTTCCGCCAATATCAAATCGGTATCGCAAGCGGCCGGAAAGAGTGCCAGTCTGCAGCTCTGGCCCGACGCAACAACCGTTGCTAAAGGACAATCTTTCAATCTTCGGCTAGTATTGGATTCGGGCGGAAACAATGTGGTGGCGGTTCGGGCGATCGTCGATTACGATAAGAGCGTGTTTCAATTGCAAAATTCAGACATTGCCGATTCTATTTTTTCTCAGAATAATTCCTGCGCCTATAATAATGGCCCGTGCCAGGCAGTAAATAGCGATCCGTCATCCGGAACGATCGATTTTACTTTCGCTAAACCTTCCCCCGGCGTAAATACTCCTTCCGGACTTCTGGCAGTCATGTCTTTTACGGCTCTGCAGAACGTGGATGCCAATTCGCATATTAACATCCGGTTTTCTTCCATCGGCAGTTATGACAGTTCGGCGGTGATCTTGGATGACGGCCAAGGTACGAATATTTTGACCGACGTGATCAATTTTCCCGATGCTTATGTAAACCAGCTTGTTAATTCGGATACTCAAACTCCAACGCCGGTTGATTATCAAAGCTCCGGTGTCGGCGCGGCTGTGGGTGCCAGCGGAAAAGTAGATTTAGTCACTACAACTAGTGGTAACTCTGCTTCTCCCGGAAGGATTGTCGGCGTCACTAAAACTGTGACTCCCAATACCAGTAATTCCGGCGCGGGATTAAATGGCATTGATGCTGTGACAGCTGATGCAATCGGATATTATGGTCATGAAACAAGTTCTGGCGCTGTTTCTGGCACTGCCAATTCTTCTTCAGATGATTCGACTTCCATTATGATAGCAGGAGCACCTTCCGAATTTGTGAATCCTCTTAAGTTCACTACCATCGGAGAAGGAATTTCACTTTTGATAAATAATCTGCAGGGAATTACGGTCATTCTGGCTGTTCTTTTCATAATCATTGGCGGAATCATGTACACGGTATCGGCCGGCGATGAGGCAATGATCAGGCGGGCAAAAGCGACCTTTTTGGGAGCAGTGATCGGACTAGCTATCATTTTGGCAGCCCCAGCCTTTTTAAAAGAAATCAGTGATATCTTTGCTCTGAAGACTGCCTATCAAAGCGGTCTTATCAAAAACGCGCCGACTTTGCGGCAGATCGCCGGAAATATTCTGAAATTTTTGCTGTCAGTCGTTGGGATTATCGCATTGATCGGACTGGTTGTCGGCGGAATGATGTATATGTCTGCGTACGGCGACGAGGACAGGGTAGCGCGCGGTAAAAAAATTCTGCTTTATTCAATTATTGGAACGATCATTGCTTTTGGGGCGATGATTATGGTGAATCAGGTGGCGACTCTGTTGCATTAAATTAATTTTTGCAAAATGAGACAAAATAGAATCAAATTATTCTTAGTCGCAATGTCTTTTTTCATTTTTTCTTTTTTCAGCCATCGGGTGCATGCAGCGACATATTATGTTTCAACAAACGGAAATGATGTAAATTCCGGAACAAGCAATTTGCCGTTCAAAACCATCCAGCACGCGGCTGACATCGTAAGGCCTGGCGATACGGTGATTGTGGAGGACGGAACCTATGTTTCTTCTAATGATGTTGCAGAAGTTACAATAACTACCAGTGGCTCAGCAAGCGCTCCTATAACTTTTAAATCTAAAAATAAATGGGGAGCTGTCATAAGCGGCAGCAGCAGTTTCGGAATTTATTTGCTTGGCAGCTATATAAACGTAACAGGTTTTAAGGTGGAAGGATTTCATTTCATCGGAATTTACGGGGGTGGAGGGGGTGGCAATTATTATATTTCTGATAATAATGTTGGTCCTATCGCACAATATGGCGCTGGCAGTAATGGCGCTGCTGGCATAGATTTTAACAGCTCATCAGGAAGCAATACAATTATAGATGGTAATGTTGTCCACGATGTCGGAGGAGGTTCGGATTGTACGTCTAACTGGAATTCTTGTGCGGATCACGGAATCGATTATGAATATGGCAATTCTAGCAATATCACTATCATAAATAATGTATGCTACAATAACACGCGCGGTTGGGATGTTCAATTTTATGGCGGTTCACGAAACAACGTCAATATTGTTGGCAATGTTTTTGCGTCTACAAATCCTCTAAGAAGCGGACAGATTATAATTGCCGAGCCTGTTTCTAATCTTTTGATTGCTGATAATATTTTTTATCATCCTGGTGTATATGAAGGAAATTATGCCGTGGTTGATGATCATGCGAGCTCTGGTTATGTTCTTAAATACAATCTAACAACAGTCTCTGCCATGGATAACAGGAGTACCGTAGGGACAAGCAATATCCTCAATATCGACCCGTCCTTCGTTAGCCCTTCCAATTACGATTTTCACCTCCAATCCGATTCTCCCGCCATCGGCAAAGGTATCGCTTGGTCTGGCCGCGCCTATGACGCCGATGGCAAAACTCTTCCCAATACTCCCGATGTCGGAGCTTATGAATACGGGTCATCCGTATCCTCCAGTTCGAACTCATCATCCTCTTCAGATTCTCAGAATAATTCTTCCGCGTCCCAAACTTCATCCAATCCTTCCGATTCTTCAACGATCAACGCCCAACAACCAACGGATGATGCTTCTGGAAAAAGCTATTCCATTACTGACGCGCTTAAACTCGTTGCCGGTTGGTTTGCTGGCAATCTTTCTTCCGATGTGAATAATGACGGCGTTGTTAATATACAAGATCTGGGGATTATTATGAGCCGGTGGTGAAAAATAAAAATATCTTTAATCAAATTTGAAAAATTTTTCAAAAATAAAAAATAAATTTTTATTTTCTTGAGCTGTGGATAACTTTTTTCTATTGCAAATAAAAAAATATGTTCTATAATTTAATTAGATAAAATTATTTTTAAAAATTTAAAAATAATTTTACGAGGTCGAAAATAAAAATGAAAATTATTAACTGAAGATAAAATAATCTTCAGTAAAAATAAAAATAAAAATAGAAAGGATGGTGATAACCATGGCAGCCAAGAAAAAAGCAGCAAAAAAGAAAGCTACAAAAAAAGTTGCTAAGAAAAAGACTACAAAGAAAAAAGCTTCTAAAAGAAAATAGTCTTTTCTGAATAAATCCCGAAAGGGACAATTATTAACTTCCGATTTACATAATCGAAGTTATAAAGCAAAAAATCCGCTAACATGCGGGTTTTTGCTTTATAAAAGGCCTGTTTTTAGCCTATTAATTGATAAAAATTTTGCAGACGCGCCATTTTCCGGCCAAATCTTTTTGGAATTCAATCTTTGCTTTCGGCAAATAATTTTTTATTATCGGCCGAAGTTTACTTTTCTGTTCCGGACTGATTTCCAAAATGATAATTTTTGATTCTTGGTTTATTATGGTTTGCAATAGTCCGATTTGTTTCAGAAGTTTTTCATAGTGGGCTAATCCTTCTCGTGGACTGTACAGGGCGGACTTGGGTTCGTAATTTTTCACATCTTTTGGCGCGGCACCATAAATCTTTTTTGACAAGTAAGGCAGGTTAGCCAGAATTATGAATTTCGAATTTTTAATTTCTAATTTTCTATTCTTAATAAGCGGTAACAGCAAGTCTCCATTGAAAAATTTTATTTTTTCATCCAGATCGTTTCTTTTCGCATTCTGTTTTGCGATGCGCAGAGCTTTTTCGGAAATATCAATGCCAAAAAAAATATTTTTTTCTTGAATCTTTTTGGCCAGCGATATGATTATGTTTCCGCTGCCCGTTCCAACATCAATGACAACTTTGTTTTTCGGATTTAGTTTCAAAACTTCTTCCACTATAATTTCCGTTTCCGGCCGAGGGATCAAAGTATTTTTGGTGACTTTGAAATCCAGACTGAAAAATTCTTTATGGCCGAGAATATGGGCCAGCGGCTCGCCGCGCTTTCGACGCGAAATTTTCAATTTTAAATTTTCAATTTTAAATTTAGGAATTTCGTATTCCGGGTGCGCCAAAACAAATTCCCGCGGCTTCTTGATGGCGCTGGAAATTATGAGGTCTAGATCAAGAGGGTCAATTTTTCCAAAAAATTCTTTTTTAATCTCCAGAATTGTCATTTGGCAAGCTTTAACTTCGTATCTTCTTCCTGAAGAGCAGTGATAATTTCGTCGATGTTGCCGCCGAGGATGGACGGAAGGTTGCTCCAGCTCTGTTTGATGCGGTGATCGGTGACGCGGTCCTGCGGGAAATTGTAAGTGCGGATCTTTTCACTGCGGTCGCCGGTGCCGATCTGGCTTTTTCTGGTTTCGCCCAATTCTTTCTCCCGCTTTTCTTCCTCAATCTGCAGCAGGCGGGAACGTAAGACCTTCATGGCTTTCTCCTTGTTTTTGATCTGGGATTTTTCATCTTGGCAGGAAACAATGAGCCCAGTCGGAATGTGGGTGATGCGCACGGCGCTCTTAGTGGTGTTAACTGATTGGCCACCGGGTCCGGAGGAACAAAAAGTGTCGATGCGCAGATCTTTTTCTTCGATTTTCAGTTCGACCTCTTCGGCTTCCGGAAGAACGGCTACTGTCGAGGTGGAAGTATGGATGCGTCCGCTTTTTTCCGTTTCCGGAATTCTTTGCACGCGGTGGACGCCCGATTCGTATTTCATCTTTTCGTAAACGTTAGTGCCGATGATTTCAAAAATGACTTCCTTGAATCCGCCGATGCCGATCTGGTTGGAATCCATCACGGCGGTGCGCCAGCCGTTTTTCTCGGCGTATTTGGAATACATCCGGAAAAGATCGGCGGAAAACAGCGCTGATTCGTCGCCGCCGGCGCCCGCGCGAATTTCCACGATGACATTTTTGCTGTCATTGGGATCCTTGGGGATGAGCATTTTTTCCAAATCTTTTTCCAGTCGCGCTTTTTTCTCGGCTAGCTTAATATTCTCATCCATCGCCATCTGTTTCATCTCGGCGTCTTCTTCGGTGTTGATGATCTCGGCGTTTTCTTTCATGTTTTTCTCTAATATTTCTAATTCATTGATAACTTGAATAGTTTCTTCTAATTCCGCCTGTCGTCTGCCCAATTCGGCCATTTTGCGCGAATCAGAAACTATCTCAGGAGAACTGAGTTGGGTTTGGATGTCTTGATATTCCTTTTTGATGTCTTTGATTTGCTTGTTCATAACGTTATAATCTATACTTTAATATATAATTATATATTAAAAAAAGCAAAAAATCAACCATGTTGGAAAATATTGTAATTTCCAATCCGGAGAGATTAGAAGGAACTATTCAAAAAATTTCCGAAGAAGGATTGGATAAATTTCACGTTCTTTCGGATTTTGATCGGACCCTGACCAAAGCTTTCGTCCAAGGAGAGAAATCCTCGACAGTGATCGCGCAGATCCGGAACGGTAACTATCTGACGCCGGAGTATTCTCCGGAAGCACACCGGCTTTTCGATGTGTATCATCCGATCGAGGTCGATTCGACCATTGGCAAGGAAGAGAGGAGTAAGAAAATGCGCGAATGGTGGCAGAAGCATTTTGATCTGCTGATAAGATCCGGACTCAATAGGCGGGTAATTGAGGAAATCGTTAGGAAAAGAGGTTTGCGGTTCCGGGAGGGCGCTTTGGAGCTTATCGATCAATTGCATCGCAAAAATATTCCGCTGGTTATTATGTCGGCTGGTCCGGGCGATATGGTCGCTGAGTATCTCAAGCAAGAAAATAGGCTGTATGAAAATGTTCACATCATTGCTAACTTTTTTGAGTTTGACGCGGTTGGAACGGTTGTCGGCGTGCGTGAGCCGATCATCCATTCCTTGAATAAGCATGAGATCGCCGTGCAAGGCTATCCGGTTTTCGAATCGATAAAAAATCGCAAAAATGTCCTGCTTCTAGGCGACGGACTTGATGATGTCGGGATGGTCGAAGGTTTTGATTATGAAAATCTGATTAAAATTGGATTTTTGAATGAAGATGTTGAAGCGAATCTGGAAAAGTTCCAAGAAAGTTTTGACGTGGTTGTTACAAACGACGGAAGCATGGAATTTATAAATAATTTTATTGAGAAAATCGAAAAATAATGCGATTAAAAAACTCCCTCGCGGGAGTTTTTGTGAAGGAGTTATTTTTTCTTAGTTTCTTTCTTGGCGGCTTTGACGGCACGCTTTTCCGTTTTAGATTTGGTCTTGACCGTCGCTTTGGTCTTGGCGGATTTCTCGGCCAGTTTCTTGAAGCGATCGACGCGGCCGGTCGTATCCAGCACCTTTTTCTTGCCGGTGTAGAAAGGATGGCAGGCGGCACAGATTTCAACTTTCATTTCTTTGACGGTTGAACCGGTCGTGATCGTGTTACCGCAAGCGCAAATTATTTTGGCATCGGAATAGTACTTCGGATGGATATCTTTTTTCATATGATTCTCTACGAATTTACAAAATTCAGTAAAAATTAGCTTGGTTATTACTGAATTAATCTAGCATACATAATAAAAATTGACAAGGGGGAAAGGGGCTGATATACTGTTTAATGTCTGAATGGAGCGATGAAATCGCTGAAATTTAGGCAAAACTCATACTTTTTGCAACCCTGTTCCTGTCCCGATAGATCGGGATCCAAGGGGAGATAAGGCAAAAAGTAGCGGTCCCACGCTTGGCGGGGGAATAATTAATAAGGATAAAAGCAATGAAAGAAGCAAAACGTACTGCTACTGAGCAGGAAGTGGTGGAAACAGCCGCTAAAAAAACTGTTTCAATAAGCGAAGATTATTTCGCTGATTTTAATTTTGACGATCTGAAAGTGGACGTCAAGGCGTTGTTGAAAGCCGGCGTTCATTTTGGCCATCAGAAATCCAGAAGGAATCCGAAGATGAATGAATATATCTACGGAACCCGGAACGGCATCAATATCATCGATCTCCAGAAGAGTGTCGACAAGTTGGAAGAAGCTGTCAAATTTATCGACAAACTCATTTCGGATGGACAGGAAATTTTATTCATCGGCACTAAGAAGCAATCCAAGCGATTGGTAGAATCACTGGCCAAACGGATCGGCATGCCGTATGTCGTCGAAAGATGGTTGGGTGGAACTTTTACTAACTTTAGGAATATTTCCGAACGGACCAGGTTTCTTCGTGATGGCCAGGAGAAGTTGAAAAGAGGAGAATATTCCAAGTATACCAAATTCGAACAAATGAAAATTGCCGAAGAATTGGAGCGGCTGGAAAAACGGATGGGTGGTATCAAAAATATGTCGAAACTTCCCGGCGCCATTTTTGTGACCGGTGTGAATGAGGATAAATTGGCGATTGCCGAAGCGGTAAAGAAGAACGTTCCGATCATCGCTTTGATAGATACCAATGTTGATCCGTCCCAGATTGATTATCCGATCCCGGCAAATGAAGATGCTGTGTCGTCACTGCGACTGATGCTGGCTTATGCCGGAAAGGCTGTTTTGGACGCTAAGAAAAAGGCCGGTTCCGTCAAAACCGAGGAGAAAAATAAAAATAAATAACTTAATCACACACATGGCTACTTTAGAACAAATAAAAAATTTGCGGGAACGGACCGGAGCCGGCATTGTGGAAGTGAAGAAGGCTTTGGAAGAAGCGGGCGGAGACGAAGCGAAAGCGATTGAAATTCTGAGGAAAAGAGGTAAGGAAAAAGCGCTCAAGAAATCCGACCGGACGGCGGCCGAAGGCGTCGTTGCTTCTTACATTCATTCCAACGCTAAAGTCGGAGCAATAGTGAAGCTGCTCTGCGAAACCGATTTCGTAGCCAGAAATGAAGAATTCAAAGCGTTGGCACAAGATATCGCAATGCACATCACTGCTTCCAATCCGAAATACATCAAACCGGAAGATGTACCGCAGGAATCAGTCGATAAAGAAAAAGAAATTTGGAAAGAACAGTTGAAAGGCGAAGGCAAACCGGAAGAAATCATGGTGAAAATTTTGGAAGGAAAAGAAAAAAAATTTCGTGAAGAAATTTCTCTCCTGACCCAGCCGTTCGTAAAAAATCCGGATCAGACAGTGGGCGAATTGATTACGGAAAAGATCGGTAAGATCGGCGAGAACATTCAAGTAGGAGAATTTTCCCGTCTAGAGTTATAATAAAAGCAAGAGTTTTTCGATATGCCAAAAGTTTTAGTCAGAATTTATTCCTGGGAGAATCCGAAACTTTATGAAAGTGATTTCGAAGTGGAAAAAGGCGAGAAAGTCATTGTGGCCTCGGAACATTCCAATGAATTGGGAATAGTCGAATCGATAGTGGAAACCAAAGAAGATCCCAAAGAAAAAATTCTGCGAGTGGCGACCGAGCGGGACCGGAACGTCTATGATGAATACGAAAGACAGAAAAAAGAGTTTGTGGAGACTTGCCGGAGAAACATAAAGACGATGAGGTTGGAAATGAAACTGGTTGATGCGCGGACAAGTCTGGATGGTCGGCAAATAATCTTTGCATTTACCTCTGACGGCCGGGTCGATTTTCGGGAATTGGTCAAAAGCCTTTCGACACAGTTCAAGAAATCCATCCGGATGCAGCAGATCGGTTCGCGCGACGAAGCCAGAAAGTTGGGGGGTTATGGAATTTGCGGACGGGAATTGTGTTGCGTGCGATTCGGCGGCAATATGCAGAGCATCACGACCGATATGGCGCGCGTCCAACAAATCGCACATCGGGGAACGGACAGGATTTCTGGACTGTGCGGAAGGCTGATGTGTTGTCTGGCTTACGAAGCGGAACAATATAAGGCAATGCTTGAAGGCATGCCGGAACTTTTTAGCACGGTTTCAACTAAGGAAGGCAAAGGGACGGTAATTGAAATCAATGCAATGCTGCAGGATATTAAAGTGAAACTAGAAACCGGAAAATATATAACCATAAAAAAAGGAGATATCAAATAATTTATGCTATATTCACTAATACCGCCTATTCTCGTAATATTGAGCCTCATAGGAATTATCATATTTTTGGTTAAAAAAGCAGCAAGGGTGGCAACTATTTCGGAAGACAATGCCGAAATGCTGAACAAAGAAGAAGTGACGGAGGCAAAGAAAGATTCCCGGTGGAAACATGGCTTTTTAGGAATATTGGAAGGGATTGTGAGGGTATTTCGAGCGTTGTTTTTGAAGCTCGGAGTTAAGTTTAATGAATGGAGCCAGACGATCCGGGATAAGCGCAAAGTTAAGGTGGTGAAAAACAATGACAATGACCGAGAAAATGATATTATTGAAAAAATTAAGGAATATAAGTTCGAAAAAGAAGAAGTTAAAATAGCGGCGCGCCAGTCGCAAAAAAATCCGAAGCCGGTAATAAGCGACAGAGTGACCGCACCGGCGGCCAAGAAAGAAATCAAGGACCGTCTGGAAGATTTGCTCATCGACAGGATTGCCGCCAACCCGAGAGACATCGAAGCGTATGAAAGGCTGGGAGAATATTATATGGAAATCGAAAGCTATATCGATGCCAAAGAATGTTTCCGACAGATCGTGAAACTCGATCCAAAAAACCGAAGCATCAGATATAAATTGAAAAAACTTGAGACTTTGATCAAATAAAGTCGAAAGCAGGCCGGCTTAGCTCAGTGGTAGAGCAACTGTTTTGTAAACAGTGGGTCGTCAGTTCAAATCTGACAGCCGGCTCAGGAAAATTTAAATTATATGGGTAGGTGGCGGAGCGGTCAATCGCACCTGACTGTAAATCAGGCGACTTCGGTCTTCGGGGGTTCGAATCCCTCCCTGCCCACAAAAGTTTAAGAGCGCCTTCGGCGCGACGCCGTTGTAGCTCAGTTGGTAGAGCACATCCATGGTAAGGATGAGGTCACCGGTTCAATCCCGGTCAACGGCTCAAGTTAAATTATAAAATTTTTTATTTAAATCTATGGCACGAGAAAACTTAGT
>JAJYJP010000078.1 GCA_021789395.1 bacterium
TTCCGGAGACTATGCCATCCTCACTCCGCAACAGCAGCAGAACATCATCCAGATCATCGTTTCCAACTTCCAGAGCATCTTCAGTTGGATGAATGTGGGAGGAGGAACAGGAACATTGACTCAGTAGGGACAAAACTGAATAATGAAGATTTGTAGAGGCGCGAAAGCGCCTCTACATTTTTTTGCTTTTGTGATATAATCTGATTGAACCAAAACAAAATTTTAAAATAAAAAATGCAATTCATAAACGATCTGAATTTAAAAAAACAAGCCAAAGAATTGGGCGTAAGCGTTTGGCAAACTCCCAGCTTCCTTTTTATCGTAATGGGCTTTGTCATCATTATCGCGATGACTGCCACTTATTATGTCTCAAGTTTCTATAATGATCCGGCCGTATTGGTGGTGGCGGAATCCCTGGTGGTTATAATTCTTTTCATTATCGGCAACTCGGTCATCCGGGGAGTAGAACAAATCGCCAAACTAAACCGCATGAAAACAGAATTTGTGGCGATCGCTTCCCATCAGTTGCGAACCCCGCTTTCTGCTATCCGCTGGGAAACGGAATTGTTAACTTCCAAATTCAACGAAGGTCTTAATGAAAAGCAATTAAAAAGCATAGAGTCGATTAATATTTTAGGAAACCGGATGACGCGGTTGGTCAATGATCTCCTGGACGTTGCCCGCATTGATCAAGGACAATTGTTCCTGAAGAAAGAAAAAATCGATCTGGCGCAATTGACCCAAGAGATGATTGATAATTTTTCTTCCTTGGCTTCTTCTAGGAATATCCACATTTCTTTCAAACATCCGGAACATCTGCCTTCTATTGTCGGCGATTCGGGAAAGATCAGACTTATAATTGAAAATCTTCTAAGTAATGCCATAAAATATTCGGTCGATCACGGGAACATTGAAATAACGCTCAAGCGGGTGGATGGTTTTTTGGTTTTTGGAATCAAAGATAACGGTATCGGCATTCCGAAAAATCAGCAGGACCAAATCTTCAAGAAATTTTTTCGTAGTAATAATGTGCTCAAATATCAGACAGAAGGAACTGGTCTGGGACTGTATATTGCGAAAAGCATCGTCGAGCAATCGGGCGGAAAAATTTGGTTCGAATCCAGAGAAAACACCGGGACCGTCTTCAGTTTTTCTTTGCCGGTCAAATAAGGAATTGCTCGCATAAAAATATGGCAAAAATTTTAATCATCGAGGACGAAACCACTCTCCAAAATGCCCTTAAGGAATTTTTGATCTCAGAAAATTTCGAAGTGGCCAGCGCGACAGATGGTGAGAAGGGACTGGAATTGGCAAAAACTGAAAATCCCAACTTGGTTTTATTGGATATCGTCTTGCCTAAAAAAGACGGATATGAAGTTTTGGCGGGAATTAAAAGTGACGAAAAAACAAAACATGTTCCGGTGATTCTATTTACGAATCTGGAAAGTCCGGAAAACGTGGAAAAAGCGCTGGAGGCAGGAGCCAGCACTTACTTGGTCAAATCGGATTATAAATTGGAGGACATAGTTAAAAAGATAAAAGAGACCTTGGCGACGCAAAGACATGAGGATAGAGAATGAACAATTGAAAAATTTCATTTTGGACTCGGGCGTTATCGATAAGGGAACATTGGAAGCCGCTTACGCAAACGCTAACAGTCAGAAGAAAAAATTGGGGGATGTTTTGTTGGAACAGGGACTTATTGAAGAGGCAAAGTTGCGCGAATTGTACGCGTATATTCTAGGCGTTCCTTTTATCGATCTGTCTAAAGAAATGATTCCGCAGGATATTTTGCAGATCATTCCCGAACCGATCGCCAAAAAATTTAAAATCATCGCTTTTGAGAGAAGTCGCAAAGAACTGAAAGTGGCGATGCTTAATCCGGAAGACATCCAGACGATAGATTTCATCCGTAAAAAAACCGGTTTGAAAATCATAACTTGTCTTACTTCGGAAGAAAGCATGGAGGATGCCCTTAAGCAATACGAGAAAAGCTTGAAAGCGGAGTTTGGAGACATTATTCAAAAAAGTTCTGAAGAAGCGGGCGAAGAAGAAGATCAAGAAGACTTGAAAAAGATAGCGGAAGGTTTGCCAGTCATTCGGATTGTCGATACGCTGATCAAGCACGCGATCTTGCAAGGGGCGAGCGACATCCATATCGAGCCGGACGAAAAAGAAGTGCGGGTGCGTTACCGCATCGACGGCATTTTGCACGATGCGATGACTTTGCCCAAGCAAGTCAAAGACGGAATCATCGCCAGGATCAAGGTTTTGTCCAACCTTAAATTGGACGAGCACCGGGTTCCGCAGGACGGACGTTTCAAGATCGAAAAAGACGGCGATAAGATTTCTTTCCGCGTCAGTATCCTTCCGATTTTCGACGGAGAAAAAATCGTGATGCGCGTTCTGAATGAATCTTCCAAAGGATTGACGTTGGAGTCGATGGGACTAACTGGCCAAGGATTGGAAATAATTCATCGCGAAATCAAAAAACCTAACGGGATGATTCTGGTGACCGGACCGACCGGTTCCGGAAAGACCACGACACTTTACACGGTAATGGACATTTTGAATACGCCAGACGTTAATATTAGTACGGTAGAAGATCCGGTAGAGTATCGGATGCCCCGTATCAATCAGACGCAGATTTTTCCGAAAGTCGGCCTGACGTTTGCGGCCGGACTGCGGGCGCTCCTCCGCCAGGATCCGGACATCATCATGGTGGGAGAAATTCGGGACAAAGAAACGATGGAGATGGCGATCCAGGCGGCGATGACCGGTCACCTGGTCTTGTCCACTTTGCATACTAACAGTGCCGCCGGCACTCTGCCTCGCCTTATTGACATGGGAGCCGAACCGTTCTTGTTGGCATCAACGATGAACGTGGTGATCGCGCAGCGGTTGGTAAGGAAACTTTGCCAAGATTGCAAAAAAGAATATCAACTCAACCCGAAAGAGATAAAAAGTCTGGCGGAAAATTACGATACGGAAGAAATCATCGCACACATGAGAGAAGATAAAAGTTTAAAATTGGATGGCAAGGCGAAATGGGACGATGTGAAATTTTATAAGGCTTCCGGCTGCGACCAGTGCAATCATGAAGGTTATCGCGGTCGCGTCGGCATCTTTGAAGTGCTGGATGTGGATGATGATATACAAAAAATGATTTCTCAACGGATGACCGCGGAAGAAATCGAAAAAAGAGCCAAGGAAAAAGGTATGTCGACGATGGTTGAGGACGGTTTTCTAAAGGCGGCGCAAGGGATCACTTCGGTCGAAGAAATATTAAGAGTAACAAAAGAATAATTTTAAATTTAAAATTTTAATTAGTTCCTAACTTAAATCTCCGAGCGTAAGCTCGTGAGATGGAGTTGCATCCAGTGTCCTCTTGTCCCATACTGTAGACAGTATGGAATTCAAGAAGCTAAGTCATTGTGTATACC
>JAJYJP010000079.1 GCA_021789395.1 bacterium
TTTTCAGTCCCAAAATTAATTCCTCGTTTATTTCAATTTTTTCCCGATATTCTTCCGCCCGTTTTTTCGTCGCTTCAATCACCTCTTTCGGTGCGCCTTGGACAAATTTTTTATTCTTCAGCATCGCTTCATTCTTGTCCGCCAGATTTTCCAAGTTTTTTATTTCTTTTTCCAACGCACTTATTTCTTTTTGAACGTCGATGAATTTGGCAATATCCAAATTGATAATCCGCTTCCTGCTGGCGACCGGAATTTTCTTAGCACTTTCCTTGTCGGCGATAATTTTCACTTTTGCTAACTTTTCGATCAATGGAATCTCGTCAATTTTCGAAGCGTGCGCTTCAATAATCTCGCTCGGATTAATATGATAGACCGTCCGAATGTTTCTGATGCTGACTATCAAATCTTTAAGATCTTCAAAACTGTTTTTGTATTTTTTGTCTATGAATTTAGCGCTCGGTTTCGGCCAAACGCTTGCCATCAGCAATTTTTCTCCTCCGATCAGCTTGCCGTAAATTTCTTCCGTCACAAACGGCACGAACGGATGCCACAGCTTCAGTATTTTATCAAAGACATAACCCAAGATTCTTGTATTTTTTTCAATCTTATTTATTTCCACATACCAATCGGCAAATTCGTCCCAGGTAAATTTCCGCAGCCGCTCTTGCGCCAGCGAAATATTTTTATTCTTCATCATTTCGGTGACATTTTTGATCGTCATCTCCAATTCCGAAATGATCCATCGGTCAGAAAGTGTCCTAATGTCTTTTTTGGAAATTTTTTCGATGAGCGCGAAATTTTCATCCGATTGGGCGCAGTAGCGCGCGATATTCCAAAGCTTGGTGACAAAATTTCGAAAGTTTTCGATCTTTTCTTCGTATATCCGCGTATCTTGCCCCGGCGCGATGTCCATGACCAGACTCAGGCGCAAAGCGTCGGCGCCGAATCGCTCGATCATTTCCAGCGGATCGATGCCATTCCCCTTCGATTTGGAAAATTTTTGGCCCAACTTATCACGTACCAGTCCGGTCAGATACAAATTTTTGAACGGCACTTTTTTGGTCCTGTACAAACTCAGCATGATCATCCGCGCCGCCCAAAAAAACAAAATGTCACGGCCCATGATCATCGTGTCGGTCGGATAGAAATTTTTAAAATCTTTCCCTTTCGAAAATCCGAGCGTCGTGTATGCCCACTGGCCGGATGTAAACCATGTATCGAAAGTATTTTCATCCTGGATCCAACCTTCGCCTTTCGGCGCTTGCAGTCCGACATAAGTTTTGTCGCCCTTGTACCAGACGGGAAAGCGCGGACCCCACCAGATCTGTCGCGAGATGCACCAATCATCCAGATCAGTAAGCCACTGGACCATTATCTTTTTGAAGTTTTCCGGATAGAAATTTATCTTGCCAGCCTTGATTGCCTTGAGCGCTTCTTTTTTGAGAGAATATTTTTTAGCATCAACATTGATGAACCATTGGTCGGAAACGAGCGGTTCGATTGTGGTTTTGCATCTTTCACATTCCGAAACGCTACTCGGAATCACTTCTTCTTTTTCCAAAAGTCCCAGCTCGACCAGATCTTTTATAATCGCCTTGCGCGCTTCCAAAACATTGAGTCCTTCATACTTTCCGCCTTCTTTGGTAATTTCCGCTTTCTCGTCGATCACTTGAATCGTTTCCAAATTATGGTCTTTGCCGATTTCCCAGTCCAACGGATCGTGAGCCGGCGTGATTTTTACCGCGCCGGTTCCGAATTCCGCTTCGATCCGCCGATCGGCGATGATCGGTATTTCCCGACCGACGAGCGGCAAGACGATCGTGCTGCCCAAATACGGAAGATAACGCTTATCGTTCGTATTAATTGCCACCGCCGTGTCGCCCAGCATTGTTTCCGGGCGGGTCGTCGCGACCGTGATAAATTCTTTGGAATCCTTGAGCGGATATTTGATGTAATAAAACTTGTTTTCTTTTTCCCGATGGACCACTTCCAAATCGGAAAGGGCTGTCGCACAACGCGGACACCAGTTGATTATCCGTTTTCCCTTGTAGACCAAGCCGTCTTCGTACATCTTCACAAAAGTTTCCATCGCCGTTTTCAAAACATCCGAGTCAAGCGTAAATTTTTCCCGCGACCAATCGGCACTGATACCGATCCTTTTTTCTTGGCTGCGCATATAGCTGGAATTGCTTTTCGTGAAATCATAACACTCGCGATAAAATTCCTCGCGTCCCAGATCATGACGGCTGATACCGCGATCTTCTTTGATTTTTCTTTCAAAAACCACCTGGGTCTGGATTCCGGCATGGTCTTTTCCCGGAAGCAGCAAAACTTTTTTGCCCTGCATCCGGTTATAACGCGCAAAAATATCCATCACGGCGTAACCGCTGGCATGACCCACATGGAGCTCACCATTGGCATTGGGCGGCGGCAGAACGTTGGAATATTTGCGCAATGATTTAACGTTATCGGGATTAAAAAGCCCGCTTTTTTCCCAAAGCTCGTAAGTTATTTCCTCGCTTTTATTAAAATCGTATTGTTTTGGAATTTCTCTCATATTTATATTACCAGTTTACTCTAAAAACGGGCGCGAAGTCAAAAAAACGGGGCGCTTCCGCAGTTTCAGAAGATCGCCCCAATGCCAACATTAATATTGTTTCTCATAGTAAAACTTTGTCCCCATGCTATTAACACAACACTTGTTACAAGGACATTCCGGATTTTTTATATCAGAATTCTTATGCTTGCAAGTCTCACAAAATTCCCGCGCTTTTTCCGGCATAATTCTTCCCCTCCTTAAAAAAATAAAATAGCCAAATTTTTGGCTTAAAATTTTGCCCCAAGGGCATTATTTCCTAATAGTAAGATTTAGCTTTTCTAGTTCTGAAACTATTCTCTCTATCGTTTCTTCCACCTCTTTGCTTTCCAAAGTCCGCTCAGACGAACCGAACACTATCCGGAACGCAAAACTGTTCTGCCCTTCTTTGTGAAAAATATCAAACAGTTCAACATCGACGACCAGTTTTCCGCCGGCTTTGTGAATAATATCCAGAATATTTCTTACCTTGACCGATTTGTCGACCAACATCGAGATGTCGCGCGCCACAGTCGGATACTTGCTGATCGGAACGTAAACTTTTTCTATTTCCGAAACCCGTCGCAGTTCTTTTAGATCGAATTCAAATACCGCCACGCGCTTGTGAATATCGAAATCGGCCAAAATCAACGGATTGATCTCGCCCAAATACCCGATTTCGGATTCCCGACCTTCGATCTTGATGCCCGCCCGCCGATTTTCATGCCAAAGCACATTAAAACTAT
>JAJYJP010000010.1 GCA_021789395.1 bacterium
ATGATCATGGCCAGGGACATTACCAAGACAAATTTCCATCGCTGCGGTTTTATTTTTTCGCTCATTTTTTAATTTTTAAATTTTAGAAAAGCTCCTTCATTTTAAAAAGAGCTCCGATATTATAGTGTCCGAGTAAAAATTTTGCAACTAGAAAAAGAATGAAAAAAAATCAACCGCTGTTTGCGGTTTGATAAAAGCAAAAATAGCAAATTTAGGATTTACGCATTTGAGTTTTATTCCACGTGTACTTTTTCCCTGCTTTCATGCGGCACTTTGATCCAATACGCAGTAAATGATCCAAGAATTGCCAGAATTCCTGCTACCACAAAAACTTTATCATAAGCCATGACTTGGGCCTTTAAAATAATCAGTCCGATAAACTGTTGGAAAGCTTGCGTACTTTGCGAATGAAGTGTGCTATATTTGGTAATTTCCAAAATATTACTGCCTTCATAATTTTGCAAAAGCGTTCCAAAAACGGCTATTCCGAATGCGCCGGCAATGTTCCGTGCCAAAGCCAAAACTGACGAGGCAGCACCTATCTCCTCATGCGGAACAGTCGAAGCAATAATGTTGGTGCGCTGTGCCATCCCGAAGCCCATACCGAAAGCCATCACTGCCAATGGTATGATAATCGCCATAGCGCTCGAGCGCGGATCGAGATAAGAAAAGAGATATAATCCGATGCCGGCCACAAAAGTACTGGCTATAATGACATATCTCGATTGGATTTTTCCGATAAGCCTTCCTCCGAACGGAGCGGCCAACAGCATAGCGAAAGCCATCGGCATAAAAAGATAACCGGTTTGGGTTGCGTCATAACCCAGAAACGTCTGGGCAAAAATCGGAATCAGAAAGACCGATCCCATCATCACCATAAAAATCAAGAAATTATTTGCCAGGACATTAACAAAGACTTTACGTTTGAAAAATTTCAGATCGACGATCGCGTGCTGATTTTTCTTTTCCAGCCATACAAAAATTACTCCAAAAAATACAGTTCCAAAGTAACAAAGAATACTATAAAAAGAAAGCCAGCCCCAGGTCAATCCTTGATCCAAAACTAAGACCAACGCGGTGAGGGAGGCGCCCAAAGTTAATGCCCCCCACCAATCGAAATTAACGATCTTGCTGCTTTTGTCAGATTCGGCTATGAAGATAAGTGCCAAAATCAGTCCAAATACTCCGACCGGAAGATTAACCAAAAAAACTGAACGCCAGCCGAAATTGTCAATCAGCGGTCCGCCAATGAGCGGTCCAAACACCGCGGCAGCAGCAAAAGAAGAAGACCAAATTCCCAAAGCTTGAGCCCTCTCTTTGTTATCGCGAAAAGTCAGTGCCAGAATAGCCATGGCGGTCGGATAGTCGGCCGATCCGGCAATCGCCTGAATAATACGGAAACTGATCATGGAATCCAAATTCCAAGAAAGGCCGGCTAAAATTGATCCGAGGATGAACAAGGAAAATCCAGCGATATAAACGCGCTTCTGTCCAATAGTGTCGCCCAGTTTTCCCCAGATGGGAACAAAAATGGCGTTAGCTAAAATGTAAGCGGTGGCAATCCAACCAGCCGCGGAAACCGTTATGTGGAAATCAGTAATGATTTTCGGCAAAGCCAAGTTGACGATCGTCTGATCGAGACGACCCAAAAAAGTTCCCACGATGACCGTGAAAAGCACCAACCACTTCCAATTTTTATGAGTATTATCTAAAGCCATCGATTTAATTTTTATAAATCCAGACTTTGGCCGACATGCCGTTCTTCAATTCCGGATATTGATTGACATCATAACGGATCTTGACGTCGAAATTATTTTCTTCGCGTTGATCAGAAATGTCGAAAACCACATCGGTCGCGTGATCGGTCGGACTGATTTCGTCTACAATGCCGTAATATTTTTTCGAGCCGAAAGCATCGACTGTAAAAGCAACAGTTTGTCCAACTTTTATGCTGGAAAGCCCTTTATCTTCTTCGACCTGCGCGTCCACACGTAAATCCTGCGGATTAATGATAGCGACGACCGGTTCGCCAGGAGTAAAATCCTCTCCGATTTTGTTTTCCGTATGTATGACTAAGCCGGGAGTGGCTGTCCTCACCATTTCGTTTCCAACCTGAGCTACAGTATAGTTGGCCGGAACAACATCGCCTTCTTTGACAAAGACTCCTTTAAGGATTCCTCCTTCGGTTGAAGAAAGTTCGATCGTAGGAGCGGAAATTTGAGCCGTATCGGTGTAAACTTGATTTCTTGTCGCCTGCCAATAAAATAATACGACGACACCGGCGACGACGAAAGTTAAGACGGCTAAAATTATGATCCCTTTGTTTCTGCTGATCCTGGTGGATTGTTTTGCATTTTCCATATTTGAAAGATAAATTTATTATTTAGCTTGAATCGTAATTACCGGCACATCAGCAGTAGCAGTCTCGCCCAACACTATATCTTCTTTGGTAATGACGCCGTCCGACGGAGCCTTGATCTCATATTTATCCAACTGGCTCTGCACGTTCGCAAGATTGTCTTCGGCCTGCTGCACTACGGCTTGCTGAGTATGGACATTGTCCTCTGCCAGCGAAATCTGCTTCTCTTGAATTTTTTTGGCGTTCGAATGCAGCCCTTTCAGTTCCAGCTTCTGAGCCTTGAGCGCGTTCTGCAAAGACGCCAGGCCCGACTGAGCGGCCGCAACTCCGGCTTTCGCCTGGGAATATTGCGCCAGTGCGGACGTATCGTCTATCTTAGCCAATACGTCGCCGGCCGAAACGGAATCACCGATCTTTTTGTAGATAGCCACGACTTGCCCGCTCGCCTCGAAACTAAGGTCGGTTTCATTTATGTCCGCGCTGTTCGTTCCAGCGACAGAGTCTTTTAAATTCTGGAAAACTTCAGCCGGAACCGAGTTGGCCATGCTGGACCGGATGAACAGAACGGCTCCGGCACCCAAGATCAGCAAAATGATAACGTAGATTATTATGAATTTTTTACTCATTGTTTTTTAAGGATTATTGGATTATCTTTTTTAAAATATTAATTAATTCGTCTTGCTCCTTACCGCTTAATTTTTTCAGACTTTTCCTCATTTGTCGAGAGGACTCCTCTATTCCTTTATTGATATGCTCCTCACCTTTTTTAGTGATAGCGATCCGCACGATTCTCCGGTCATTAGGATCGGATTGCCGCTTGATCAATCCCGATCTGGTCAAGGTATCAATAAGTGAGGTGGCGGACGGCGGCGTGACTGAGAGAAAATCGGCCAGCTCTTTCATGAGCGGTTTTTTTTCTTTGATATATTTCAGCGCGATGAACTGTAACGGTGAAAAGCTTCCCGTTTTTTCGGATATTTTTTCATGCATCAGCCTTCTGGTAGTAAACATCAAGGAAATAATCTGGCTTATTTTATCGGTTTTCGCCATATTATTTTATACTCTAATTATTAGACTTTCTAAGTATATCAGGCTTGTAGAGTTTGTCAAGGAAAAGAAAAAAGACCGCTTTGACGAGACTTAAGCGGTCTTTAATCCATATTTTTACTTGCACACATACAGACATGGATCGATCCACTGGGAAAGGTCGGCTTTGTTTTGGACGTAGCCCAAAATGTTGATCGCTGTGCCTTTGTGAAATCCCAAATGCAGATGCTTCCGTTCACCGTCCGTCTGAACGGAATAGCCCTTGCCTAAATCGCCGATGGTCTGCCCGGCCGCGATCTTGTCGCCAACGTTGGGCGCGATGGTTGCAATATTCAGATGACCGTAAATTACCGTAATTGGCGCGCCATTCAGTGCGCATTGTTCCACCGCCACTCCCCCGTAGCCACTGGCATATTCTTTCAAGCGGAACGTTCCGGCACACACCGCATGCACCGCGACCGTCGTGTTTTGCTCACCGGGAAAAGTTTCAAAATCCGCACCGGTGTGGTAGCCGGTAAATCTTTCCGGCTGGACCGGAGAATGTTGCGGCGTGACATAAATGCCGAACGGTTTCTTGGTCACCCGCGCGGCCGCGTCAGGGAGCGGCGGCACGAAACCGTTAGAATTATTTTGCGCATTTTTATTTTGAGCCGAAGAAGGATTTGAAACCGGCGTCTTTTGAGAAGATGTGCTTTGCGAAGAATTATTTCCGCCGCTCGGGCTGGGATTATTTTGTTTGTACGAAAATTCTTTATAAAAAATCGCCGCACCTAAAAGAATAATTGCAATAATTATAATAAAGATAAATTTTTTCATATATAAAAATAATACTTATGGAGAAGTATTATATTCTGTTTGCGATATGAAATCAAATGCTATTTGAACCGGATATCTGTAAAAGTCTTATTGAAAGGTTTTTTGAAGAAAAGCGTCCAAACATAATTGACCGTATACTTCACTGCCGAACTAAATATTCCTTCTGCCTGCAATCGGCGGCCTGAAGCATAGATCGGCAATTTAAAAGTGAACTTCACTTCGCCCACTTTGTGCAGCCGGCGCGCCACGTCTGTGTCTTCGCCCCAGAAATCGAAACTGTTATTATAGCCACCGACCTGTTCAAAAGCATCCTTCTTAATGACAAAATTTCCGCCCTGGAGCATCGAACTTATCTTGAAGACATAGCGATTGAAGATGTAGCTCACAAAACCGAAAGCGTACCAGATACGCACCCAGAAATTGACGCTCGGAGAAAGATCGTAATAGATGAACGGTCCGGAAAGTCCTACCAGCTTTCCGTTCCGAGAAAATTCCCGCATCACTTTATCGATCCAGCCCGGCGTTAGAATCGTGTCGGAATCGATGTTGGCGATCAGGTCGCCCGTCGCGGCATGAAAACCGGCTTTGCGCGCGCTAACCAAACCTTTTTTCATCTCATCGACGACGATGACGCCTCCAAAAGAAGACGCGACTTCTTTGGTCTTGTCGACACTGGCATTGTTTACTACGATGACTTCGACGTCGTAATTCTTGCCTTTCGTTTCGCGTGAAATTGACTCCAGGCATTTGCCGATATAATTTTCTTCGTTGTAAGCTGGAATGACAAAGCTAAGCTTCATACTCTTTTTCAATGACTTTTTTAGTCTGGCGTTTTTCGGAAATCACTTTCTCAAACAACGCCTCCCATTCATTAGTGATGTTTTCTTCCGAAAATTTTCGCACCGTTCCAATTCCTCCTTGTCCTAGGATTTTTTGTCGCTCAGGATTACGCAAAAGATAGATAATTTTTTCAGCCATGTTATCGTAATCACCAGGCGCAACAATAAATCCGTTATTGTTATCAATATACTCCGGAAGCGCCAAATAATCAACCCCAATTACAGGTAGACCTGTGGACATCGCTTTCATCAGGCTGATACTCTGCGTTTCGGCCGTACTAGCGATCGCAAAAATATCCGACACTTGAAACGCCTTGACGAGCATCTTTTCCGAAACCGTTCCCCAAAACCGGACATTGTCTTTGATTCCCAATTCTTCCGCCAACTTTTTCAACCCGCCTTCCGAACTGCCATGACCCGTAATAACCAAATTGATATCCGGAAATTGTTTTTTTGCCAACGCCACCGCCTGAATAATCACATCCACATGTTTTTCCGGCGCCAGACGACCGGTAAATAAAACTGTTTTGTTAGAAAGGTCGAATTCTTTCTTGAGTTTTTGTTTTTCTTCCGCCGAAGCTGGAGAAAAATTTTTAAGGTCGATCGGATTGGAAATTACTCGGCTCGGCTTGTTAAAACCAAAGCGCTTCATTTCTTCTAAAATGGAATTGGACGGCGCCGTCACGAAAACGCAATGGTTATAATACCAAGAAACGAATTGCGAACTGACTTTTTCCACCCATTTGGCATGGAGCGGACCATACTGCAAAAATTCCTTAATTGGCGTATGGCTCGTACCGACCAAAGGCACATCCAAGGCTTTCGCCGCCACCAAAGCTTCCATTCCCACGCCAAAAAATAATTGCGTGTAAACGACGTCTGGTTTTTCTTTGAGCATCGAGAGCCAACGCAAACCGTTTGGCACCACCATCCGACCTTGCTTGGTCGGCGTTACGGCCGGAAAAGAATAAAATCGATGGATTCTAACATTTTCTCCCAGATCCAACTCCTGGAAGGGCAAATTGACTATCCCGAACGCTTTTTCAGGATAACGCGCCGCATAAAAATCAATTTGGTGCCCGCGCTTGGCCAAATTTTTTCCCAAGGCAATGATAGAATCGGAAATTCCGGAAAGCTCGGGATAAAAATTATCAGAGAAAATTGCAATTTTCATATTTTAACAATTGGTTCGATTAAATATTAACTTATATTTTTTCTATCCTGTCCGCCAATGCCGCGGTAACTTTCTGATAAATATAGTAGATCAAAAAGACCACGGCCGCAATTATAATGATAGCGATTATTCCATTTTTAAAATATCGACTCAATAAATCATAGCTTCTGCCGAAATAATAACCGACTGTCATGAAAATAATCGTTTTGGGCAAGGTTATCGCTAGGCTATAAAACGTAAATTTCCGCAGCGGCATCTTGGTCGTTCCGACGATGATCAGTCCGGGCGTCGGAATGAACGGCGTCAGCTTCAGGACCAGCATCGTTTTCCAGCTGTGCTGTTTTGCCAAATGTTCGATCTTCTTGATCCGAGCTTCCGTCAATCCGAAACGGTGCCCGATCTTGTCCACGATTGCCACCCGGCTGATATAACCTATGAAATAGTAAATAACATCAGCCACCAAATCACCCAGCAGCGCCAGAATAAACACAATTATAAGATTGAAATAACCCAGCGCGACCGCAAAAGCCGCCGCCGCCGTCACGACCGGCCCCTCAACAAGCATCGCGATAAACATCAGCCAGTAACTGTGCACCAATACCCATTGCAGGGCACTGGCAAAATTTGCAAATTCCATAAATAAAAAGCTCTATTTTTTACTCATGTTAGCATAAAAATAGAGCTTTTCAAACTACTTGCTATTCGATTTATCTTATTGGGCCGGCTGGACGGGAGTTGACTGCGAGCCTGACTGAGATTTTTGGACCTGCGCCGGACGGATCTGGATATTTTGTGCGGTCACACTGCCGTCGGAATTGTTGGTTCCGGTGACGATAACGTCCGTTCCGGTCGTCAGGTCGGAAGACGAACCTTGCGTGGTCTTGCCGATATTGGTCGATCCGGAGAAGAATACGATCTTTGAGCTGCCATCCTGTGATTTGACAGTGATGCTGCCGCTATCTTGGGAAACTATCTGGCCAGAGATAAAACCGCCGTTCGCACCGGCTCCGCTACGCATTCCCGCGAAACGTCCGGCTTGTCCTGCTCTGCCGGCGAAGTTAGCGCTTCTTTGGGAAGCCGCACTGCTTTTTCCGTAGACCATGCCGCCATAAAACGCCGCTCCTCCCACAACAATGAGGGCAACGACAACAACGACGATGTTCTTGCTTTTCATAATGTCCGTTAATTTTAAATTATAAATTTTAAATTTAAAATGAAATCCAAATGATCAAATTTTAAAATTTTATAATTTAGTAATTTAAAATTGATTAAAAAATTAAAAATTAAAACTTTATTCGTACCTTAACGCTTCGATCGGACTCAACGCCGCCGCTCGGCGCGCCGGATAAAATCCAAAAATAATCCCGACGCCGGCTGAAACTCCGAAAGCTAACAGAACCGCCGACATCGAAACTTGCGCCGTCAGATTGATAAAATGCGAAACTATGATTGAAGCGCCCCAACCCAGCAGAACACCGATTGCGCCGCCGATGAACGTCAGCAGTACCGCTTCCGCCAAAAATTGCAAATTAATATAGATTTTCCTGATGCCGACCGCTTTGCGCAAACCGATCTCACGCGTCCGTTCCGTCACCGTCGTCAACATCATATTCATGATGCCGATACCGCCCACCAAAAGCGAGATACCGGCAATGGAAGAAAGCAACATTGTGAAGGTTCCGGTGATGCTTGATGCGGTCGCGATGATATCCGATTGGTTCATGATACTGAAGTCGGCTTGGGTCGGATCGGAAATTTTGTGCCTTTGCAAAAGAAGATCGGTCACGCTTTGTTGGACGGCCGCCATTGAATTCTGGTCTTGTGCCGCCACACTGATTGTCGTTACATATGTATCGCCCGAAAGATAATGCTGCTCCGTAGTCAATGGGACATAGATCGAATCATCCGGATTATTGAAACCGGATCCGCCTTTGGAAGCCGCAATTCCGATTACGGTAAAATCTACTCCTTTAATACGGACGGTCTGCCCGATCGCATCCGCACCCGTTCCAAAAAGATCGTCGCGCGCCGACGGGCCGAGCACCGCCACGCGGGAAGAATTGTTCACTTGCTGATCAGTGATGAAAGTTCCGGCATCCATCGTCACATTACGGACGGACGCATAAGCCGGAACTGTTCCAATCACTTCCGTGTTAGTATTAGTTCCTTTGGCAATAATCTGATAACGCTTAGAGTCCTCCGGAGCCACTCCTTTGATGTTTGGAACTTGAGATTGAATCGCATCGGCGTCAGCCAAAGTTAAAGTCTGAGCACTACCTCTTCCGGTGCTCACCGCCGATCCGCGCTGCGCGCCTGGCATAACTATAATTAAATTCGATCCGATTGCTTGGATGCTGTTATTAATCGAGTTCTGGGCGCCCTGTCCGATCGCCACCATCGTAATGACCGAAGCAATTCCAATAACGATACCCAAGATTGTCAGTCCCGAGCGGACTTTGTTCCCCGTCAACGACCAGATTGTTTCTTCAATTAGATCTCGCACCATACTTGTAATTATTATTTTTTACGTCCTTCTCGATCACTCCGTCCCGGACAGAAATTATGCGCTCGGCATATTCCGCGATTTCCGGTTCGTGCGTAATCAGAACGATCGTATGCCCGCGCTTATGCAATTCTTGAAAAGCTTCCATCACGATGTGGCTGGTTTTGGTGTCTAAGTTTCCGGTCGGTTCGTCCGCCAGAATGATCGCCGGGTCATTAATCAGCGCCCGCGCGATCGCCACTCTCTGTATCTGTCCTCCGGAAAGCTGGTTGGAATGATTATAGAATTTGCTTTCGTCCAGACTGGAATTTTTCAGCGCCTCGCGCGCCCGCGCTTCCCGTTCTTTCATGGGAATATCCGTGAAAAGGAGCGGCAACATCACGTTGCGCAACACGGTCGCCCGCGGCAACAGATTGAAGGCCTGGAAAACAAAACCGATCTTATTCCGCCGCATCTCCGAAAGTTCGTCGTCGCTCAGTTTGGACACTTCGTGTCCGTCCAGAAAATACTCTCCGCTCGTCGGCGTATCCAACGCGCCCAAAATGTGCATAAGCGTCGACTTACCCGAACCGGACGGACCGATGATGGAAACAAATTCTCCCTTCTCGATCTTGAAGGACACTCCTTTCAGAGCCGTCGTTTCCACATCCCCATTTTTATAAACTTTAACTAAATTTTTACACTCGATCACAATTAATTTTCAACTTTCAATTTACAATTTTTCAATGAATTTTCAATTTTGAAAATTTTTATTTGATAATTAATTGTAAATCGATCATTGATCATTGAAAATTTAAACCTATCCTCCGAATGCTCGGAATGCCGCGCCGGCGCCAGCAGCGCCACCGCCCATGCGGCCGCCTCCGCCGAATCCGCCACCGCCAGAAGTTGTAGTTGTTGTGGCTTTTGCATTAGGATTGATCGTTTGCGTCACAATCTGATCTCCCGCCTGAAGACCGCTCGTGATTTCCGTATCAGTATCATTTGAAATTCCTACCTGGACCGGCACTTGCTGCGGTGTGCCATTTTTCAGAACTTCGACATAATTGCCGCCGTTCTGCGCCTGCACAGCGCTTGCCGGCACCGTCAGGACATCTTGCTTGACCGCCGTAATAATATTGGCTGACACGCTCATGCCCGGTTTGATGCGCGGATCGATCGAATCAAAGCTGATTGTCACGTTATAGGTAACCACCCCTTGAGAAACCGTTCCCATGGAGTCCATCTTTTCAACCTTGCCCGTAACGGTCAGCCCGTTGATGGCGTCGAAAGTCATCATGGCTTTTTGCCCGATCTGGACATTAGGAATATCGACTTCATTGACCTGCACCTGTGCCTCCATCGTACTTGGATCACCGATGATGATCGGTGTCGAATTAGAACCAGAGCTTCCATTCGAAGAAGTTTTTCCCAAATCATCGCCATTGTTAATATTGACAGCCATCACGGTGCCGCTGATCGGCGACGTCACTGTCCGTTTGTCCGCATCCGAAAGAGCGTTTTGATAACTCGACTCCGCCACGGACACATTTTGTTCCGCAGCAGTTTCAGATACTTTGGCCGAAGACAATTTTTCTTTCAGGATATTTTTCGTGGCTAATCCAGACGTGTTCGGATGATCCAGATTATATTGGGCCTGTTTCTCGTTAGCTTTTGCTGAATCGAGAGAGCTCTTCGCATTTTCATAAGAAACCTGCGCTTGTTCGGCAGTCGTTCCTAGTTGATCGTTGACGATCGTAAAGAGCGTTTGTCCCGCCTTGACTGTATCACCGACATTCACCGAAAGGTTCGCCACCGTTCCGGTAATGGTCGGATCGACCGAAGCCTCATCGCCAACAATAACATTGCCCGTGCCGGAAACTGAAGTAACAATGGTTCCGACGGTTGCCGGAGCAGTCGCATACTGTACTTGTGCGGTCTTGGCGTGAGTTTCGTGATACCAATAATAGCCGCCTCCGACAACAACAATCACTATGATCAGCCAGATGTATTTTTTCTTCATATTTAATTTTGGTTAGTATTATTCCCGTTAAAATTATTGAACACGCGGATCAGGATGGCATTCATCGTGCCGTTATTTCCCGGCTGCCCCAACACGACCACTTGGTCATTGGTCTTCAAACCAGAAACCTTGATCGTCTGCCCCATCGATTTGATAAGCGTCTTGTTCGTCACCGTCACATTGTTTTCATTGTTATTTTTATCTTTAATGACTAAATTATTGCCATTGATAGACATGATCGATCCAGACACTCCGTCGGCATTGCGATAACCTCTGCCAGACACTTCATTGATAATACCGCCTGGCCCACGACGCGCTCCGACGAAATTGACGTAATAATTTTCTCCGAAACGGTCAGAAAAATGCGCTTTTCGGTAGCCCACCAACATGCCGGCAGCAAAAATCAAGATTGCCGCCAACAGACCGACCAAAGCCATGATTGCGATCTTAAGTTTCTTCGACTGGATGAATTCTTTTAAACTCATAGGTTTATATAAAAAATCTCACTCCTCCCGACCGATGCCAACAGGCATTCCTTAGGCGTGGGATGAGTAATGTTTATAATAATGTTTATGCGAATTGAGATTAAAAAATAATTTCAAAAACATCAGAAATGAAATAATCGGTACCAACAGATATACGGTACTTACGATCGGAAAAGTTTCAAGCAGCGAAAAAGCAAAATCCTGCCAATGCGCCAAGACGATCGCAACATCCGAAAATAGAAGCGAAGCCAAGCTTAAGAAATCAGAATGGACCAGATTAATCCGAAAAATTAGCACGGCATAAATAAAAGCCGCCAAAGACACCGTCATTCCGACATAATCCAAAACAAGCTTTCTTCGGGCATTTTTTGCCTTAATTAAGCTTACTTTTTGGAGAATCCGCACTTCCAATTCAACCGGCGGATCCTGGTATTTCATTTGCGAAAAGATTGTTTGCAATTTCCCCATATTGTCCTTTACTACGAAGTTGACCTATTTTCGGGTGCATTTAAGCCCGTTTATATCCCAGATCCATTCTCTTTGGAGCGGTTTTTTTATTCAGGCGCTTATTAGTCATATATTCATTGCCAGACTTTATCGCTTCAAAACCCAACAATTGCTCTGATGTCGCAAGCTTATTTTCCAAAGCTGCTAACCCTCGCCGGTGCCAACTTTTAACTGTATTTACCGGCCGGCCCAAAATTTCAGCAATCTCGGTCAAGTTGAATCCTTCTTTATAATAAAGCAAGAGCACGGACTGGAAACGTTCAGGAAGCTCCTGTAAAACCTTTTCCATTTTTTCGGCAATATCTTTCTTTTCCAAGAGTTCGTCCGGCAACGGCTTTTCGTCATTGATCGTCTCAAAAGGATTGTTGCCTTCAGTATCCTCAAAAAAGGAAAGCGGTACCGCTTTTTTCTTTTTCAAAAAATCCAACGCGGTGTTGCGGGCAATCGTCAAAAGCCAGGCCTTGAAATTGCCTTTTTCTTTGTTGTAGCGAGAAAGATTCTTCCAGGCCTTGATGAAAGTTTCCTGGGCGATGTCTTCCGCGTTGAACGAATCTTTCGTGAAAGGCAGAAGGAAATTATAAACGATCTTCAGGTAGCGCCTGACTATTTCATTGAAAGCCGTTTCATCCCCCGCCAGCGTGTCCGCGATCAATTGTTCGTCACTTTCCATAATTCAAAGGTACAGTATAAATCACTTATCCGAAAGAGTCAAAGATAAAATTTTAATTATTTTTTAAATCCTTCCTGCGTTTTCAGTCCGCATCATCATCTTTATCTTGCCAAAAAACCCGCCCGAGCTAAGTGTAAAATTTTATTTAAACTTCTAGCTTGTTTTCCAACTCCAAGGCTGGCGCGGATTTTTCTTTCCAACCCTTGGTCAGCTCAGATACTTGCATCCAGAAGAACGACCAAATCCAGATAAAAATTGCCCAGCCAAGGGGAACTTTGTTCATAAAAAGTCCGGTGACTGCAAAAATTGTCGCCAAGATCTGGGTGGCAATAGTCGCGATGAGAACTTCCTTGCTCGGCAGATATTTCCACCAGCGTTCTTTAGTGTGCGCCACATATATCAGCATATGTCCGGAAATCGTAAGTTTCAGAAAGAAAAGTGTTTGGACCACGCTCATATTCATATGCAAAATATTTCTGGCCAGGATGAAAAAAATGAAGCTGTTCATGGTCCCGACCAGGCCGAACAAGACGCTTTGGGTCAGCCGCGCCTTGGCATTGATGGTGGAAGGCTTACTGGCAATCTTCACCCGATTGAATGCCAAAGATATGATCGGAATATCATTTAAAAGCGCCAGAAGAATCAACTGGATAGGCATCAACGGATAAAATCCGTAGATAATCCCCAGTAAAGTGATTGTGATGATTAAGCGGAAACTTTCCGAGATCCGATAGACCGAATAGGAATAAAGGCGGGCGAAAATTTTGCGCGACTCGACGACAGCGTCGCGGAAGACTGAAATTCCGCCGGACAGAAGCGTGAGATCGGCAGCGCTCTTCAGGGCATCAACTGCATTTTTTACCGCGATTCCCACGTCGGCCGTTTTGAGTGCCGGAAGATCGTTTACTCCATCTCCCGTCACCGCTACGATGTATTTATTTTTCCGGGCCACTTGCACCAGCTCATATTTGTCAGCCGGAAGAATTTCCGCAAAAGTTCCGATTCTCTCAAATTCGCTTTGCGACAGATCTTTAAAATCTTTGTTTAAATTATTTTTCGTGACGATTTCTCCCGCCAGTCCCAGCTCTCCGGAAATCCTTTCTGCAATCGCGACGTTGTCTCCAGTAAGCATCTTGATGCCGATGCCATTGTTCTTGATGAAACGGATCGTGTTTTTGACGCCTTTGTCGAGCGTGTCAGACAAAAGCAGCATGCCTGCCAAAGTCATTTCCTTTTCCTCATTGCCGGCACTATTTTTAATCGCTACCGCTACCGTCCGATAACCTTGCTGGGCCGCCGCTCGAACGTCTTCTTCAAATCTGTTCCGAATCTCGGTTCCCAAATTGCAGAAAGGTTCGATTGCTTGCGAAGCACCTAACACTACCAGCAACGGTTTATTTTGAAATTCCACCGCAGCAGTGCTCCTTTTTCTTTCCGAATCAAACGGAGTAAAATCGATCACCTTGCATTCCGTTTGCAACCTCAATTCTTTTTTCTTTTTCAAAATAGCGGTATTTATCGGATTGCGATCGTTCTCCCGCGTGGTGAACGCAGCCCAAGCAACCACCTCATTTTCGGAAGAGCCGTCATAGCAAATTATTTTTTCGACGTTGATTTCGTTCTTGGTAAGCGTTCCGGTCTTATCACTCAGAAGCAGATTGACATTGGCCAAATCTTCCAAGGCTGACAAGCGCCGGACGATCGCATTTTTTTTCGCCAATTCCAAAACGCCGAAACTTATGATAAGCGTCATCACGGTCGGCAGATCCACCGGGATGCCGGCGATGACCAAACTCAAAGCCAGCGTCAACAGTTCCAAGAACGGTTTCCCATTTAAAAGAAAGTAGGCGGTCAAAATGATCACCGCGATAAAACTCAGAATGGAAAGAAATTTTGAAATGCTCAGAATATCTTTTTCCAAAAGGCTGCGCCGGGTCGTCTTGTCGATCGAGATCAAAATTTTTCCGAAATAAGTATTCTTACCGGTCGCCAAAACCTCCGCTCGCGCCCAACCTACCGCCACGAACGATCCGGAATAGCACTCGTCTTCCGCGGCTTTGTCTTTCGGCAAAGATTCTCCGGTGAGCGCCGCCTCGTTCACGCTCAGATTTTTTTCTTCCAGAATCTTGATATCAGCGGGAATGATATCGCCCAGGCTGATTTCGATGACATCGCCCGGAACGATAAACTTCGCTTCCGTTTCCCGCCATTTGCCGTCCCGCAAAACTTTCACCCGGACCGCCAGTTTTTCCTGCAATTTCTCAATGGCTTTATCGGCTTTCTTTTCTTGCCAAAAACTGACAAAGAAATTTATCATCATCAAAACCAGGATGAAATAAAAATCAAAAGTCCGGCTACTCGCAAGCGAAAGAATGGCAGCTGCCGCCAGCATCAGCGCGATCGGCGAGAAAAACCACTTGACAAATTTCGTAATTGCTCCCGGTTTTTTTTCTTTGATTTCGTTGAGTCCGAATTTTTTTATTTTTTCTTGCGCTTCGATCTGGGTTAGGCATTCGTATTCCATAAGTTTATTTTTAATTCCGATAAACATCATTATACTCCTTTCTCCCGAAATTATAAAAACAAAAGAACCTGTTTTTGGGCAGGTTCTTTTTTATTTTGTTTTAATTTTGTTTTTAACTAAAACAATCTGAATAACCAACCAAAAAGACTGGCTTTGTTTTCATTGCTGTTCACAAACTGTTGCAAATTGCTGTCTTGGTTCTGCAAAGCATTGATCTGGTCTTGGATCACGCTCTTGGAATTCTGATCCTGCAACTGATCCATCACCTTGGTTAAAGATTGGATCTGGGTCTGATTGGTTGCAATTTCGTTCTGAACGATGCTCAGATCGCTATATTTCGGACCGATCAAGAAAGTCAGGAAACCTCCCCGGCTGTTCGCATCATCGAGCGCCTGCGCCACTTTATTTTGCGTATTATTCTGAGCCTGAGCGATCGCACTCACTTGCTGACCGATTCCGTTAGTAGCGTTCTGATCAGCCACGGCTTGTAGATTATGAACGAATTGCGCAACAGTATTTTCGTATTGTTTGGCAACTGTTTGGTCTGAACTGTTGTTGTTCTCCGTTTCCGTCTCTTTGTTATTTTGATTCGTATTCGCATTTACATTTGCACTTGCGTTTTGATTTGTTTGTCCATTCTCATTCTCATTTTCATTTTCGGAAACATCACCGACTTCCGCGCCGCTCTCTTCCTTATCTCCCAAAACCGAACCCAGCGCATCTTTCAGATTGCCGATATTGGTGTGTGCCTGTTGCACCAAAGTTTGGGCGCTGGCCGTATTGTTATTAGCAATGTCAGATTGAATTTGAGCAATCAAGCTTTTGACATTATTAAGTGAAGTGGTGTAAGTTGTTACATTTCCTCCAGTTGCTGAAACCGCATTGATCTGAGCTTCGGCCTGAGCCACTTCCTGATCCAAAACAACGACCTGCTGGGCTAATTCCTGAACGTTAGCACTGACAGCGCCACCGTTATTGCTTGTCGCAGAACCGGCGCCACCTTCGCTCTCATTCTCATGTTCGCTTGCGTCATCGCTCGATTTGTTGCTATTACTGTCACTCTTATTGTTGCTGTCTTCGTTTTCGCTCTCGTGATGGTTGCTGGAATTGTTTTTATTGTTGTCCGTACTTGTTGAAGGATGATCTTCGGTACTTTTGCTACCAGTTGAGTCAGTAGGTTGATTGCTATCCTCATTGTCCTTGTTATCATCCGATTGATAAGTCTGGGTTCCGCTGCCGCCGTCGCCGGACTGATAAGTCTGTCCGTCTTCGTTGTCGTCCGCGTGAGATTTTCTGGCTCCCAGATAGCCCGCAAAAGATATTCCCAGGACAAACAGGAATGCGATTGCGATCATCAGAGCCGGAGCTTTTTTGATTTTTTGCATTTTGTTTTGATTGATTATTGTTTATTAAGTGATTTTAATTAAATCACAGATTAGTGCTAAAATAAAGTAAAAGGTCGATTAAACTTTTCTTCTAAATTTTAGAACTAATCTATGACTATTAAAAAACAAAAATTAAAACCAAATTGTTACA
>JAJYJP010000080.1 GCA_021789395.1 bacterium
CGGTCGATCCGCATTGCGACTGCGAACTGTGCCGAAATTATTCGCGGGCCTATTTGCGGCACCTGTTTGTCAGTAAGGATCCGTTTGGAATGCGGTTGGCTTCGATCCATAACTTGAAGTTCTATATTGACTTGATGCAAAAACTGCGGGATAATGGATAATCATGAAAAAAGTTGAACTTCTTGCTCCGGCGGGAAACTTGGAAAAATTGAAATATGCCATCCATTACGGCGCGGACGCGGTTTACGCGGGCGTGCCGGATTTTTCATTGCGGGTGCGGATCAACAATTTCACGCCGGAAACTTTGAAGGAGGGAATTGATTACGCGCACAAGCGTAAGAAAAAAGTTTACGTGACGCTCAACATCTACGCCCACAACCAGCATCTGAAAGAAGTGGAAAAACATCTGAAATTTTTGGGTACGACCAAAGTTGACGGTCTAATCATTAGTGATCCCGGAATCATCCGATTGGCGAAAAAATATTTGCCCAAGACGGAAATCCATCTGTCGACGCAAGCCAATACGACCAACTGGCAGGCGGCGAAATTCTGGTACGAGCAGGGCGTCAAAAGGATCGTCTTGGCACGCGAAGTGACTTTGGAAGAGATTTGGGAAATCAAAAAACACGTGCCCAAATTGGAATTGGAATATTTCGTCCACGGCGCGATGTGCATGAGCTATTCGGGCCGTTGCATCTTGAGCAAATGGATGACCGGCCGCAGCGCTAATCTGGGGGATTGCACCCAGCCGTGCCGCTGGCAATATAATATTAAAAATCAAATATCAAAAGTCAAATACGACAATGATGAAATTTTGACGATGGGAGTCGAGGACGCGCAGAAAAGATTTGTTGTGGATCTGGAAGAAGACAAACATGGTACTTATTTTTTCAATAGTTACGACTTGAACTTAATGGCTCATCTGGATAAATTAATCGAAGCGGGCGTCACTTCTTTCAAGATCGAAGGGCGCGCCAAAAGCGTCTATTATGTCGCGAGTGTCATGCGGGCGTACCGGGAAGTGTTGGATGCGATTACGCAAAAAGTTTCCGCGAAGAAATTAAAAAATATTATTTCTAAAAATCAGAAAGAACTAAAGAATCTAGTGAATAGAGGGTATACGGAGGGATTTTTATTCGGAAACGAGCCGGAACATAATTTCGACAACCATAATTCGGAAAACGGCTACAAGTTTGTCGGCCAGATCGAAGGCGCGGAGAAGAAATTGAACATCGTTCGAGCGCACAACGAGATTTTCGCGACCGACAAACTGGAAGCGCTGACGCCGGAGGGGATATTTCCGGTAAAGATCAAAAAGATCTATAATGATAAGATGGAAGAAGTTTCCGAAGCCCACGGCGGCCATGAGAAGAGATATTTTTTCCAGTCGGACAAGATTTTGCCGGAAAAAGCCTTGCTGCGGAAGAAGATTTAAAATAAATGCGCTTGTAGCTCAGTGGATAGAGCGTCTGGTTCCGGTCCAGAAGGCCGTAGGTCCGATTCCTGCCAAGCGCACCAAAAGTTTTCAAGTTGCTTTATTTAGTTTGTTTTGTTAAAGTATAAATAACGGCGTTGACGGGGGATTGGCTCCCCGGAGCTGAAAAAATGAAGGCGTTCGCCGAAGAGGCGAAAAATCAGGTGGAACCGCGGGCTGGAGGCTCGTCCTGAACATATAATTTTTATGTGTTTGGGACGGGCTTTTTAATTTAATCAAAAAGTAATAATATTTTAATATAATAAAATATGGCAGAGAAAAATAACAATGCATTGGAGAAAATCGTTTCTCTTTGCAAGCGGAGAGGCTTTGTTTTTCCATCCTCGGAAATCTACGGAGGCTTTGCGGGAATTTATGACTATGGCCATTACGGAACGCTTTTGAAAAATAATATTCGGGATGCTTGGTGGAAACATATGGTGCAATTAAGGGAAGATGTGGTCGGTCTGGACAGTGCGATTTTTATGCATCCAATGACTTGGAAAGCTTCCGGACACATAGACAGTTTTGACGACCCACAGATCGATTGCCGGAAGTGCAAAACTAGAATGCGGGCCGATCAAGTGTTGGAATTGTTTGGAATCAATGCCGACAAGGCGCCTCTGGATTTTATTAACGTGGAGCTGGATAAATTGAAAGAATTGGGAAAATTAGAATGCCAAGCTTGCAGATCCAAAGATGTCACTCCCGCCAAAAGATTTTCCTTGATGGTGAAATCTAATTTAGGATCGCCCACGGATATGTTAACTGAAGAAAATGTAGTTTACCTGCGACCGGAAACTTGCGGCGGAATTTATTTGAATTATAAAAATACTTTGGATTCCACTCGGATGAAATTGCCGTTCGGAATCGCGCAGGTCGGTAAGGCTTTTCGCAACGAAATCATCGCCCGACAATTTGTTTTTCGGACGCGCGAATTCGAACAGATGGAATTGCAATATTTTTTACATCCGAAAGATATGGATGAAAAATACGAGATGTGGAAAAAAACTCGGCGGGATTGGTATTTGGAATATGGAATGAAAGAAGGGGAGATTCGTTGGCATGAGCACGAAAAATTGGCCCATTACGCTTCCAAAGCTTTTGACATCGAATATAATTTCAAATCATTGGGAGGATTCAGAGAAGTGGAAGGAATTCATGCGCGAGGAAATTGGGATTTGTCTCAACACATGAAGTTTTCCGGAACCGATCTGAATTATTTCGACGAAGTCACCAAAGAAAAGTTTGTTCCGCACATTATGGAGACCTCGGTCGGATTGAACCGTCTCTTCCTGATGTTTGTCGATCAGGCTTATGTCGAAGAGGAAATCGGAGGAGAAACAAGAACGGTATTGAAATTTGATAAGCGGTTAGCGCCGATAAAAGTGGCGATTTTTCCGCTTCTGCGGAACAAGCCGGAGCTTGTCAAGAAAGCCAAACAGATCTATGATGTTTTGAAACACAAATACATGTGCGAATTCGACGATAACGGCAATATCGGCAAGCGCTACCGTCGGCAGGACGAAATCGGAACCCCGTATTGTATTACCGTGGATTTCGACAGTTTGGAAGACGGTGCGGTAACGGTTCGTGACCGGGACACAATGAAACAAGACCGGATTAAAATCGACGAACTCGAGAATTATTTAACTAAAAAATTTAAGGAATAAAAAATCATATGACCTTGCAACAAATCTACAAATTGGCGATCGAGATGGGAATTAAGAATGATTTCCGGTCAAAATCTGAGATTGACAAACAATTGAAGCGGCTCAAAGAAAAATACGAAAAACTTTCCAAGGATGAGAAAGAACTGTTCGATAGCGAGCG
>JAJYJP010000081.1 GCA_021789395.1 bacterium
CCCCAGACCGGCCAGTTTTCCGAAAGTGTAGACAGTCACAAAAACTTTGTACCCCACGCCATTCACATCCACCACGGCATAATTGTCTTTCAAATATTCGATTTTGCCCTTCAGTTTTGCTATCATATTTCAATGATAGCAAAAAGATAAAAAAATGCGAGCATCAGAAAAATTTAGCTGCTGCCGCTACGTTTATACTCCTAAAATTTTAAGATAAGCCGTGGAAATTACGAACAGGCCATATCCTATCACCGCGAAAGCCGAAGCGACGATCGCCAGCGCCGCCAGATGGAAAACTACCTCCGATTTGCTCATTTTCATAGAAATCTTGCCAAAAAATTAATATTATGCTAAAAATACTAAGTAATCAACAATCAATTTACTACGACTAAAACCGACTAATATTTCGGAATATAACGAGTAAAAGAACACAACTATGCCGATCAAAAAAGCAGCCAAAAAATACATGCGGGTAACCACGAGAAAGACCGCCAAGAACGCCAAAGTTAAAGGATCCTTCCGCAGCGCGATCAAAAAAACGACCGAAGCGGTTACCAAAGGCGATACGGTTCAGGCTCAGGAGTGGCTGAAAAGAGCCAGCAAAGCTTTGGACAAAGCCGCCGAAAAGAAAGTCATCCATAAGAACGCCGCCGCCCGAAAGAAATCCCGCTTGAACGCCAAAGTCAAAGCCATCGCGAAAAAATAACACAGAATCATACAAAATAACACAAAACGCGAATTCTTTTCGCGTTTTTTGTTTTCGTGTTTTTTCTTTCTGTGTTATTTCCTCTTCCTTCCGTGTTATTTCTGTGATTATAATTCCACAATAAACTTATCCAGCGCCAGCTTAATATCGATCTTTCCCGTCTTGATTTCAGCATCAGCTCTCGCAAGTTCGCTATAAATATTCCTTAACTTCTCCAGCGGAAAATTCCTGATCTGCCCCAAGCTTTTTTTGACCACGAACGGATGCAGCTTGGCAACCTTGGAAATCTGATTTTCATTCATGCCGGAATCTTTCAGATCAGCCACCTTGATCAGATTCCGGAACTGATAGATGAACATCGAGAAAATATAGAATGGATCATCTCCTTTTTCCAGATGCTGATGAAGGAGTTTGAGCGCCATTTTTTTATTATTGCCAGCCAAGGCATCGATCGTATTGAAAATATTCGTATTCACATTAGCTTTTACCAACAAATCCACATCCCCATCCTTGATCAGGCCATCTTTGTAATTCACCAGTTTCTGAATTTCTCTATCCAAGACATACATGTCGCTGCCGGCATAAGCCAAGAGTTTATCCAGGGCCGGCTTGGTGATGCCAGACTTATCACTTATTTCCTTAACCCTTTTTACGACCCACTGCGAAAGCTTCAACCCTTCAAACTTTTCAAAATTTTGTTTTTTGGAATTGGTTTCCAAAAACTTGGCTAGTTTTGCGCTTTTCTTCGGCACGCCTTCTTCCCAAAAAACTACGACCAGATCTTTTTCTTCCAAGATTTCTTTCTTGTTTTTTTCCAGATATTCCAAAATCTCTTCCGCTTCCGTGCTTCCGACAATTCTCTTGGCAATCGCCAATCTTTTCGGCGCCAGCAAATTAGGCATTTCTAAGACGTCTAACAATTTTTGCGCCGAAACGTTCTTTTCTCCAAAATCAAAAACCGACAATCCCGAACCGAACTTGTCGGACTGCAAAAATTTATTTTTAAGTTCCGATAATTTCTGATTCGATCGGAAAGAATCCTCCCCATAAAGAAAAATGAGCATAAATAGCCACTTAGCAATTTTAGTAATATCATCGAACGAAACGGGAGAAATAAAATTTATCCTTCATTTCCAAGCGAATGCTGACGACGGACAAAGCCTTTTACTTCTGACAAACCGGACAATAGAAGACGCTTCTTTGTCCGAATTTTTTTCGCACCACCATTGTACCACATTTTTCGCACTTCTTGCCTTCCCGATTGTAAACTCTCATCACCTCCTGGAATTTTCCTTTGGCACCGGACGTGTCGCGATAGTCGGAATCAGACGTTCCGCGGTATTTTATCGCTTTCCTGAGAACTTTTAAAATGTTCTGGTAAATCTTTTTGCGCTCCTCCGCTGAAAGGTCTCCGTTTTTCCTTTGCGGCAAGATTCCGGATTCGTAAAGTATTTCGCTGCGATAAATATTTCCCACTCCGGCAATCACGTTTTGATCCATCAGCAAAAGTCCGATCGGCATTTTAGATCTCTTGTTTAAAATTTCATCAAAAACTTTGAAAGTAAATTTAGGATCCATCGCGTCGATGCCCAACGCTTTCACTTCCGGAAGATCGTTTATTTTTTCCGCATCATCCAGAACGATCTTGGCAAACTTCCGCAGGTCGGAAAATTCCATTTTCTTTCCACTTTTTAAAAACCAAATGTGATGAACATATTTATTCACTTTTTCTTCAAAATATCTTTCCTCATCCTTGCTTGGTTTTTTACTTTTTACCAGAAGATGGCCGGTCATTTTCAGATGGACATACAAAGTTTTTCCGCCGGCGAGATCAATAAAAATATTTTTTCCAATCCGCCGCGCGTTCATAATCTTTCGTCCTTTGATTTCTTTCTTAAAATTTTCAAGCGACTTTCCTTTGATCGCTTTCGGCCAGTCCGACCAAAAATCGACGACCGTTTCGCCTTTGATTTTCTTATTCAAGTCATCGACTATAGTTTGGACTTCGGGTAGTTCGGGCATATGTTTAATTAAATTTCTCCCCAATTCTCCCCAATCTTCACATCCACAACCAGTGGGACTTTAAGTTTATACACATTTTCCATCACAGTTTTTATTTTCTTTCCAAACTCTTCTGCCAAATCTTCTTTCACTTCAAAAATCAATTCGTCATGCACCTGCAAAACCGTGCGGATGGATTCGTGATCGTATTCTTGGATCAATTTTTCCGCCGCAATCATGGCGAGTTTCATGATGTCGGCCGACATACCTTGGATTGGCATATTAATCGCCATTCGTTCGGCCGCGTTTTGCACTTGAAAGTTCGGCGAATCGATTTCCGAAATATATCTTCGCCGTCCCAACTCAGTTTCAACATATTTATTTTTCTTCACAAATTCCTTAGTATTGCGCATATACGTCGCCACACCAGAAAATTTTTCCATATAATCGTTGATGAATTTTTTGGCTTCGTCGCGATCAATTCCGGTTCTTTCCGAAAATCCGAAAACGCTCATTCCGTAGATGATTCCGA
>JAJYJP010000082.1 GCA_021789395.1 bacterium
GGCTATCGACATCATCAAGAAAGTTGAACCGAAAATGGTCATTCCGATGCACTATAAATTCCCGGGTCTGACGGTAGAAATAGACGACGAAAAAAAATTCTGCAACGAAATTGGAAATTGTTCCAAGGAAAAACCGTCGAAAATCAACATCAAGAAGAAAGATTTGGAAGAAAAGAACATGGAAATCCAGCTCATGAGCATAGATTAACATATGCATTTAAGCGACAAAATTGAAGAAATAAGAAAAAAACCGGAGCATATCCGTATGCGTTATGTCTGGCTTTTGGTTGCCATTTCGATGATTTTCGTGATTATTATCTGGATTTTTTCTTTAAAAGCCTACACTTACAATTCTACGCCTCTTCCTAACATAAATTTGAGCACCCCGAGTTTGATGAATCAGTTAAGCAACCAGTCTAATGATTCAAATCTGGATACAAATACAGACACAGTCAACCAAGCGCCGGATCAGAATCAGGATCAGACCCAAACAATTCCACCAGTTCAAATTAGTGATCAGTCACAAAGTCAAAACCAAAATGATGCTCAATCCTTGAATCCTAACCAAACGGCGCAAACTCAGGATGCACAGACCCAAATTCCAACAGCAACGACACAAGATCAATTTCCAGAAAATTTAAATAATTCTCAGAACACGCAAAATAGCTCGGCTCAAACTTTAAGCAATCAATAAATGTTTTAATATTATGAACATAGGAAACATAAATTCAAAAGAAATCACTGAGGAAGTACAGCAGTCATATCTCGATTACGCGATGAGCGTGATCGTTTCGCGCGCCCTGCCGGACGTCCGCGACGGACTGAAACCGGTCCACCGCCGGATCTTGTATTCGATGTGGAGCACCGGTCTCAAAGCTAGCGCAAAATTTCGCAAATCCGCGACTGTCGTCGGAGAAGTGCTAGGAAAATACCATCCGCACGGCGACGCGGCGGTTTATGATTCAATGGTGCGTTTGGCCCAGGATTTTTCCTTACGCTATCCGCTCGTCCGCGGCCAAGGAAACTTCGGCTCGATGGACGGCGACGGCGCAGCGGCTTATCGTTACACCGAGGCTAAACTTTCCCCGATTGCCGAGGAAATGTTAATTGATATTGAAAAAAACACGGTTGATTTCGTGCCCAACTTCGACGGCCAACACAAAGAACCGACCGTCTTGCCCGCCAATCTACCCCAATTACTGTTAAATGGAAGCATGGGTATCGCCGTCGGTATGGCTACCAACATTCCGCCGCACAATCTCGGCGAACTGGTTGACGGCATCAATCACCTGATCGACAATCCGGACGCTACCGTTGAAGATCTGGTTGAATTCATTCCGGGACCGGATTTTCCGACCGGTGGAATTATTTACAATAAAAAAGATATTTTAGAAGCCTACAAAAACGGCCGCGGAAAAATTTTGACCCGCGCCAAAGCTGACATCGTCGAAACTAAAGCCGGCTCGTTTCAAATTGTAATTACCGAAATGACCTATGCCACCAACAAAGCCGCGATGATCGAAAAAATGGCCGAACTCGTCCGCGACGGGAAAATCGTCGGCATCAAAGACATCCGCGACGAATCCGACAAAGAAGGCGTCCGTTTGGTAATTGATCTTAAAAAGGATGCGTATCCGCAAAAAGTCCTGAACAAACTTTATTCTATGACTGACCTCCAGAAAAATTTCGGCGTCAATATGCTGGCATTAGTCGACGGAATCGAGCCAAACATTTTGAATTTGAAATCGATTTTGGAATACTACGTCGCCCATCGAAAACAAGTCGTTACAAGACGGACGCAATTCGATCTGGATAAAGCCAAGGACCGCGCTCACATTTTGGAAGGCTTGAAAAAAGCGCTCGACCACATCGATGCCATCATCGAAACGATCAAGAAATCCCAGACCAAGGAAATCGCCCACGCTAACTTGATGAAAAATTTCAAACTGTCCGACCGCCAAGCGACCGCTATTTTGGAAATGAGATTGCAAACACTCGCCGGCTTGGAAAGAAAGAAAATCGAAGACGAATTGAAAGAAAAATTAGCCTTGATTAAAGAATTGGAAGACATTCTCAAAAGTGAAAAAAAGATTCTTGGAATAGTAAAAGACGAACTCAACCGCACTAAAGAAAAATTTGGTGATGAACGAAGAACCAAAATTATCAAATCCGGCGTGGGTGAATTCAAACAGGAAGATCTTATTCCGAACGAGGAAGCCATCATTACTATTACCGAGCAAGGTTACATCAAACGAATGGACCCTTCCAACTATAAAGTCCAGAAGCGCGGAGGCAAAGGCGTCATCGGCGCCACAACCAAAGAAGAAGATGCTATCCAAAAAGTTATGGCTGTTATGACTCACGATGACCTTCTCTTTTTTACCAACACTGGAAAAGTTTTCCAGACCAAAGCTTATGAAATTCCAGCTTCTTCCCGCGTCGCCAAAGGCCAATCAATCGTCAACTTCCTCCAACTTTCCCAGGAAGAATCCGTCACCGCTGTCATCCCGTTCAATAAAAAAGAAGATAACTACAAATATCTTTTTATGACCACTGAGATGGGAACGGTTAAAAAAACTTCGCTTGATGATTTTGAAAATGTTCGCCGTTCAGGATTGATCGCGATCAAACTCGACAAAGGTGATGTGTTGCGCTGGGTACAGCCGACTTCTGGAGAAGACGAAGTAATCATTACAACTGCAAAAGGATTAGCAATCCATTTCAAAGAAAAAGATGTCCGCGCGATGGGACGCGCCGCGACTGGCGTTCGGGGAATCAAGTTAAAGAAAGATGACAAAGTTGTCGGAATGGACGCGATCTTCAAGAATCAAAAAGGCAATCAGCTTCTGGTTATCACTGAAAACGGATACGGCAAACGCACTGAACTTAAGCAATACAAAATTCAAAAGCGTGGCGGTTCGGGAATCAAGACCGTTAACGTCACTGCCAAGACCGGAAAACTGATCGGTGCCAACGTCATCAATGTCGATGACTTAGATGCCGACTTAATCCTTACTTCCGAAAAAGGTCAGATTATTCGAATTCCACTGAACGGCATTTCCGTCCTCGGCCGCGCCACCCAAGGCGTCCGCGTCATGCGTCCCCAATCCGGAGACCGAGTCAGCGCGACGACAGTAATATAAAATCCTTTATAAAAAACACCCGCGATAAAAGTGGGTGTTTTTAATTTTTTAAAATATTCAGCCTTACAAAATTTAA
>JAJYJP010000083.1 GCA_021789395.1 bacterium
GCAGTGGTATACACAATGACTTAGCTTCTTGAATTCCATACTGTCTACAGTATGGGACAAGAGGACACTGGATGCAACTCCATCTCACGAGCTTACGCTCGGAGATTTAAGTTAGGAACTAATTAAACTTCCCGATTGGCCATATAATCCGCTATTCCCAACAAGAATTCTTTGGCCTCCACATGGATGTCCATTTTTTCCGCCGCTTCTTTGGCTTCCGTCACCAATCTTTGCGCCATTGCGCGCGCATAATCCAAAGCGCCCGTCTCTTTTATAGTTTTTCTGAAATCAGAAATATTTTGCGCCGTCAGATCTTTTTTGCCCAAAATATTCTCCAGCTTTCTCCTTTGGGCCGCGCCAGCTTTTTCTTTAGCTCTCACAATAAGTAGGGTTTGCTTGCCTTCAGCAATATCGGCTCCGACACGCTTTCCCAATTTTTTCTCCGATCCGAAAATTCCCAGAATATCGTCTTGGATCTGGAAAGCGATCCCTAACGGCAAGGCGTAAGCGCTTAGTTCTTCCATAATTTTTTCCTCCGCACCGCCTAGGATCGCGCCGAGCTGGAGCGGACCTTCGATCGTATATTTGGCCGTCTTGTTTTCGTACATCGCCAGCACCTGGTCTTCCGTCGCCCGGTTGCGATAACCGATATAAATATCCTGCGCTTGTCCGATGACGGTCAAAGAAATGATGGACTGCAATTTGGAAAGCGCGCGCATGATGTCTTCCGCCTTGAAATGCGAATCAAAAATGATCTGATTGCCTAATGCTCCAACCATGTCTCCGGTGATCAGCGCCATTGAATTTCCAAAATGTTCGAAATCATTTTTTTTAAAAAATTTTTTCCCGATTTTTTCATAGTGGAAATTTGCCGTATCCATTCCATGGCGCTTTTTATCGCGGTCGATGATATCGTCATGGATCAAAAGAAAAGTATGGACCAGTTCCACACTCACCGCCGTTTTTAAAATTTTTTCTTTCTCTTTTCCGCTGACAGCCAAGTAACCGTAATACATGAAGGCCGGACGCAACCTTTTTCCGCCCGCCAACACTGTCCGCTTTACGTATTTAACCGCTTCTGCCATCAAAGCGTCGCGCTGGACTGTTTCTTTAATGACTATATTGAAGTATTTTTCGATTTCCTTATCAATTTTTTTCTTGAAATCGGCCAGAGTTTTCTCCACTTTTAAATCATTCATATTTAAGCTTATTCGTATGCTTTTGTTATTCTATATAAAAAAAAGCCCCTTGGCAAACACTTCCGAATTCCACCAACCTTCATCCGGTCAATGAAAAAGAGGCAAGTCATGCGACTCGCCCCACATTTGCTAATTGCTGCAAAATTGATAGTTGTTCCTGCCTATCCTTTTCGCTCGATACATTGCCATATCGGCGCAATGCAATAACACCTCTATGTCTTTTCCGTCATCGGGATATATGCAAATACCGACGCTAGTTGTTATTGAAATAGCATCGTCGCCAATTTGATACGGCTGTTCGAACGAACGAACAATCTTTTGGGCAATCGACGCGACATCTTCCACTCGGCCAATATCAGCAAGGAGCATACTGAATTCATCTCCACCCATCCGGGCAATAATGTCAGATTCTCTGAGACAAGCTTTAAGTCTTTTTGACACTTGCTTGAGCAGATTGTCGCCAGCCTCATGACCCATCGTGTCGTTAATTACTTTGAATCGATCTAGATCGAGACAAAGTATCGCGACCCTTTCTTTATTGCGATGCGCCTTGGCAATTTCCACGGAAATAATTTCTTCAAAAAAACGTCTATTGGGCAAGTTGGTCAATGCATCGTGGTAGGCTTGATGCTTAATTTTTTCCTCTGTCAACTTGCGCTCAGTAACGTTCCTCTGCATATGCACCACTTGAATGATATTTCCGTTTTCATTCCTGATTGGAGCGGTGGAAACTTCCACGTAAATTTTTTCTCCTCCCTTGCAATAATGCGTATGTTCGACTGAGAAATGTTCGCCCAGAGTCACAGTTTCTACGAGAGGACACAAATCATCCGGCGGCGCGCACACCTCGGTCCGATGGTGAGTTATTTCATAGCAGCTTCTGCCCAACACCTCGGATTCATCGGAATAGCCATACTCTTTCAAAAAAGTTTTGTTAACCGCGATTATATTGAAAGTTCTGACATCAATAAGCGACAGAGATTCGTTCATGTTGTCGATAATGGCCTTAGTTAACTCACAAGAACGCCGTAACCTACTCTCCAGTTTTTTACGTTCAAGATGAAAAATCCAATAAAAAAACCAAATAGCAAGCAGCGTCAAAAGCCATATCCACCACGCCACACGAATCACCCCCTTTGAAAAGTGATATTTGTTTTTTAATGTACCGCGACTCCGCATTTATTATTACAATTATCGAAAAAAATTATGTTTAAGTTGAAAATAAAACAAAATAAAAAAACAGGACTTCAAAAGCCTTGTTTTGATATCGTACCGCCAACGGGAGTCGAACCCGTGATTTCTAGGATGAGAACCTAGCGTCCTGGACCACTAGACGATGGCGGCAAAACTATTTAATAATCTAGCAGCAATTTTTGGATTTATCAAGATTAAGAGCCCTGTAGATGAATCATCCACAGGGCCCAATCAATTTTCTTCCACTGCGCCTCCTCTATTAATTGAGATTTCTCTCTTTTAGAATTCTCTCGTTGTACTCCACAGCATCTTCCACTTGAATGAGAGTCATATTCTCACCAATAATTTCAATGACTTCATCCACCAATTCGGCTGCCATAAGCCGAATCTCCAGATCTTCTCCTTGGAGGATTTCCATTTCGCACCTCTTCCTCTTTGGTCGAAGTTTTTTCACTGTTTTTAAGGACTTCGCGCACCTCTCGTTCTTTTTGATTGAGGCGCACTATGAACAGCAACAATTCTGGCGGGATTTCAATGAACGGATTCTTTTCCGTTTCAACCGCAAGGAACAAGCTCGCTTTTTCTAACGTCGTCATGTCTCACCTCGTTTCCTGTGTCGCGAAGTTTCTTTACAACGTTTTTAAAGATCTCCTTTTACGTTAGGAACTTCAGAAAGTCCCTAAACCTTTAAAAAATATATAAATATCCCCGAGCTTACGCTCGGGGTTTTTATCCGAGTGCAAGCTTCGCTTGTCCAGTGTCCTCTTGTCCTTGCTGTTCGATGTATTCTCTGATTATCTTTTCATTGAGTCCTACCGTTGAA
>JAJYJP010000011.1 GCA_021789395.1 bacterium
CTTTTTCTCAGTTTAAATTCGCGGTGGGAGAACCGCGCGATATTTTGGGAATCGTCGGCATTTTATTTTTTTTCTTATTTGTCTTCCAGATTTATAAAAAGAAAAGTTACCAGTTCGCGCTTCTGCTTGGTTGGATATTCATTGTCGGTCTGGTAACGATTAAGCCTGAATGGGTGTTTATCAATCTTCCGTCGGACCGTTTCGGAAATTACGGAACCTATCCTTTGTCAATCGTTGCCGCGTTTGCGTTTGTGGAACTGATATTTTTCGCCAAAAATAGGCAACGTGAGAATAATTTTTTCCTAAGCAGGTCTTTCTTGTTTCCTGCCGGAATCTTGCTGTTGGCATTCGTTGTCATTTCCGGTTTTTACGACAATGCTCAAAATTCCGTTTCTGACACTTCGGCCGTCGCTTCCATCCAACTAGCAGTTCAAACGCGTCAAGCCGCCCAATTCTTATCCGATAAAGTTAAATCGACCGACAATGTCGTGTTTGACCATGTCTATGTCACGTCGGATACCTGGATCAAGTTGTTTTTTATGCGCGGTTATAATTTTCCGCTTTACCGGGCTGACCTTTTCCGCTATACAGACGGCGTCGACAAGCAGGAGACTTGCACGCTGGATATGATCTCTGATCCTGATAGCGTCCACGGCCAGAAGTGTTTCAATGATCTGGGCGTTGATTATGTCTTGATTGACCAAAGGATGGACAGCGCTCAGTTTGATAAATCGGATAATTTTTGGAAAATTTATTCTAACGGCGAGATAGCGATTTATTATCGCCCCGCCAGCAACGCCATGCATAGCATTGCGGACTGGCCCGTCGGCAGCCAAACAAATGAGCCATAAAAAAATAATTATCGCGACAATTATTTTCCTGCTCATCAGCAGTATTTACATGGACTATCGGGAAACTCTCCAGGAAAATTTGAACTACCAGAAAAATTGGTGGTCGGCGTCTTTTGATGATCCGACCGGCAACAATCTTTCCTTTACGATTGCCAATCATAGCAGCAACACCAAATTTCATTGGGAAGTTTCGTCTAATGAAAAAACTTTAGTTTCGGGAAACGTCAGTCTTGCGAAAGGCAATCAGAAAGATATTGAGTTAAACACCGCGAATTTGGGAAATTCAAGAATGACAGTTACGATTACTGCGGATGACCATACACAGGAAGAACTTAATAAAACTTTAAAATAAATTATGACCAAGACGGCCAAATCGCTTGCCCGTTCATTTGTCTTACTGATGATAGCGGAAGTGTTGTTTAATTTATCCGGCTTTGTTGTGCAAACCGGGGCCGGACGTATCTTGACACCGGCTGATTACGGCCGTTATGGCTTGATTGTTTCACTGACAATTATGGTCATTACGCTTGTTGGTAATGGAATCCCAATTTCGATGGGCAAATACCTGAGTGAGATTCATGAAACTAAACCGGAGATGGTGCCGGTCATAAAAAGGATCGGTTGGTGGTTGCAGCTTATCATAATCATCGTAATCTCTGTTATTTTTTACTTGATCACTCCCGGCATCGCTTATCTTCTCGGCGATCCGACTCTCATTCCCCTCTTTCGCCTGTCGGTATTTATCTTGCCTGCCTACGCTATCGATTCGTATTATTTTTATTATCTGACCGGCATCCACGAATTTAATTTCCAATCCTTCCTCAAGATTTTGCGCTCGATCTTCCGGATGACCATCATCATCGCGCTGATAATCTTTTTCGGCCTGAATGGTTCGGTCGCTGGCTATATTTTCGTTCCGCTCCTGGTCTTCTTGGTGGCGTGGGTCGTCGACGCTTCACGCATATCGAGAAAGTTTCCCAAATTCGATAAAACTTTGCATTTCGACTGGAAGAAAATGCTTGAATACGCTTGGCCGGTGACACTCTTCATGATTTTTTACCAAATTCTCATTTCTCTCGATCTCTATTTCGTCAAGGGCATCACGCACAGCGATTATCTGGCGGGTATCTATAACAGCGCCTTTCTGATCGGCCAAATCCCCTATTTCCTCTTTTACGCCCTGACAATCATTCTCCTGCCTTCCGTTTCCGAATCAACTTCCCAAAACGATATGAAAAAAGCGCGAGACATTATTTCTCAATCTCTCCGTGTTTTGATAATGTTGTTGGTTCCGATCGTCATCCTGCTCAATACTTACGCCGGCTCTGTCATCAAATTTATCTACGGCGCCAAATATTTGCCGGCCACACTGCCTTTGGAAATCTTGGCGTTCGGCGTCGGTTGTCTCACGGTTTTTTACATTCTGAGTTTTGCTCTGAACGGCGCCGGCAAAAATAAGATTCCGATGTGGATCGCGTTCGGCGGGATGCTTCTCAACGCTACGTTTAATTATATTTTAGTCAGCCGCTATGGTATCGTCGGTTCGGCTTCTGCTACTTCGATTACTTCCCTCCTGATCATGCTCATCTCGATGGTTTACACTCATCGCTATTTCGGCGGCATTTTTAAAAAAGGCGAACTTCTCAAGATGGCCCTGGCCGGACTGATAATTTACCTGCTGTCGCTTATTCTCACTTCGCACAATCTAATATTTTTCATCTGGAGCATCATTTTAGTGGCCATTTATTTCGGACTTCTCTATCTTTTCAAAGAGATCAAAGAAAGCGATCTGGCGGTCATCCGCGGCCTCGTAAAATTCAAAGAAAAAAAAGATCTGGCATAGGCCGGATCTTTTAAATTTTTTCATATGCGGTCGAATGGAAAAATAATATTCTGGCATTCTGCGGAAAGCCAGAATATTTAATTTTATATTTTAAAAAAGTTTTCTTATGTGGAAGTGAAAGTATTTTTTAAAAATAAAAGTGATGCGAGATTGGAAAATTATTCCTTAATATTTTGAAAGAAAACCAACTTATAGCCATCTGGATCTTTAACTACGAATTCTCTTTTGCCCCATGGCCAATCGTTTGGCTCACTTGAAGTTTCAATGCCTTTTTCCAAAAGCGACTTGTAATAGTCATCTACATTTTCAACTTCCACGTAGGTAAAAATTCCGAGTCCTTTTGGCTTTAAACCTGATTCGTTTTGAATAGGCGTTTTGTTTTCATCAATAAAGGCCAAGCGAAAATTGTCAAATTTTATTCGCACGCCATCATCTGATCTTTCAACATTAAATCCGATTTGTTTGTAAAAATCAGCTGTTTCGTTTAAATCGTTAGCGTAAAATAGTGTTGAATGGATTCGTTTTATCATATATTTAAATTATTTTTTAACCTTAAACATTTTTCCGTGTCCAGGAATAATATAGTCTGCTACTGATAAAAGTTTCTTTCTGCTTTCAATTAAGTTTTTCATATCGATGCCTTTTGCTTGGGAATGGTCTTTTTGGTTTATGTCGAATATTTGTTGCTCATTATCCAGCCACCAGATGACATCACCAGCAATAGCCACCTTGCCTTCAGGAGTATCGACCAAAAGGGAAAGATGTTCAAGCACGTGACCGGGTGTCTCGATAATTTCAATATCCTTACCAAGAATGTTTTTATCGAATTCAGTCAACAAGTCTTTATCGTAAATTAAATTTGAATCGAAAGTTACAAATTTGGCATTTTCGAAAATTCCTGACAGTAAAGTATGGTCGGGGTGACAATGTGATAAAAATACATAATTAATATCACCGGTAACTAAGTTTTCTTTTTTTAACGCTTCAAGTAATTTTTCCCGGTTACATCCAGGGTCAGTAATAATTTTCTTGTTATCTTCAGAAGTAATTAAACAAGTTGTTGAACTGGCCACCCAACCATTTTCTTGTTGTTTTGCATAACCTTCGATTAAGGTTTTTATTGTTGCCATAAAATTAGTCCCAAGAATTTATAAATTCATTAGAGTTAATTGTTTTTCCATACATGATGGGAAAAGTATATTCAGTTAGATGTCTACACAAATCCTGCCTAACTTTTACATCCGTTGTTTCAACTAAGTCCTTAAGAATGACGAAATTATAACCGCGACTGAATCCACCACAGGTTGTTGCCAAGACACATCCATCAGTAAAAACTCCTGTCATTACTAAGTATTTTATACCGTTTTCTTTTAGAATTTTATCGAATTCTGGATTGGAAAAAGTATCATAGTTATTTTTAGTAATTACTATATCATCCATGCCTGGCTTTATCATAAAAAATTCCTGTTCAAATTCAGATTCTTCACCATAATAAGCTGCTTTCGGATCTTCATACAATTCTTGAATATTTTCAGGTAAATATTTCTTTGTCCAGGGAGTAAGATTTGTAAATATGACTTTGCCCCCAATCTTACTTTTAAATTGAGAAATAAAATCATTGAGCTTAGGAACCATCCCTCTGATTTTAGAAAAAGTTATTCCAAGTTCTTTATCTTCACAATCTTTATGGCAACAGCCATTAACAATATCTATGACAACCAAAGCAGTGTTTTTGGAGTTCATTTTTGAATATGGTTTCATTTGATTTTGTAAATATTTAATATTCTCGATCTATTTTTCAACAATGGCAGTTACTTCAATTTCAATTTTAGCGCCAATTCTTGTCATACCATTCACCTCAACAAGAGTGCTTACAGGCATAGAGTTTTTAAAATATTCACCCCTGATTTTAGAAATTTTATCAAAATCATTCATATCAGTGACGTAGATAACCGCCTTTATGACATCATCTAATGTTGCGCCAGCCTGGCTTAAGATTTTTTTGATGCCTTCGAACACTAACCTGGTTTGCTCCTCAATGTCAGCTGTTACTACATTATGACTGTCATCTTTTGGTGCTTGAATACCAGACACATAGATTTGATAGAAATTACCCATATCAATCTTTTTTGCTGGAGTATAGACACCTCTTTTTTCGTAGTTGTCAGGAGTTATGTTTTCTATGTATTTTTTAGTCATGGCTTTTTTTAATTCAAAATATTCTGGGGTTTTCCTTTTACCCACGCTTCCACATTATCAATCATAATGTCATTAGCGACTCTGGTTGTCATATCAGTATGGAAAGCAATGTGTGGGGTAACGATAATTTTTGGATGTCGTTTTAATTTCTGATAGATTTCACTTTTAACATCAAAAATTCCAACGCCGGCCGGATCAATGGCAGCACCGGCCAGATGGCCGGATTCCAGTTCATTTATTAAAGCATCGACATCATAAATTATAGTGTCTGTTATACTGATGAAAAATGAGTTCCGTTTTAGTTTTTCAAAAAACTCTTTTTTAATCATCCCTTCAGTTTCAGTGTTTTTAGCAAGACAATTAACTATAAAGTCAGCATTGTTAGTTGACTCGATTAAATTATCTCCTCGCTTGAAATACGTAACGGTCATATCAAAAGCTTCGCAAATTTTACCGACCCGTAAACCGATATTTCCTTTTCCTAGAATCGTAACTTTTTTACCAGCTAACCCCGGCATAGCTTCCATAAAATCACTTTCTTTTGTTTCTTCAATGTCTATGTATTTTAGCAGTTTTCGGGAAAGAATTATCATCATTCCCAAAATCCATTCCGAGACAGCCATCTTGTTGCAGCCTGGTGCGTTAGCGACTCTCACATTATTTTCTGATAATTTTTTTAAATCGATCCAGCCAACCCCGACAAACGGAAAAGAAATGAATTTATCTTTCAGTTCATACATAACATCTTCGATCGGTTCGCTTTCCGCGCAAAGAATATCGGCATCGGATAGACGCTTCAGGGATTCCTCTTTTGAAGATGCCTTGTCTTTTAGAAAAAACACTTCGCCTAACGATTTTAGCCGTTCAACTTGATCAGGTTCTAGTGTAAAGTTTTCGGTTACTATTATTTTCATAAGATTAAAAAATTATTTTTGGGATTTTAAATATAATTTAACATAAATCTTACCGTAAACAGGAAGAAATAAACCAGAAAATACTCTTTTGTTTAGCAGATTTTTTCCCTGATAGGAAACCACCGAAACTTTTTTATTTTTTTCGTTTTATTATTTCTTTTGTATTTAGGAATGTCTATCAACCAATTATGTGCAAGCCTGTTTCTGATTTCATTGAGTTTCTTTAATTTCGAATGTTCTTCCCTATTTATCAAGCCCAGAAGACCCGCCCAGACAACAATCTTGGAAGATTCCATTTTGTTTATAAATTCTTTAAGTTCTCTCACTTTATATACTTTATTCTGCTTTAGGGATTCTATCAAAAGTCCCTTTAATATATCTTCTATGGCAAGGTGGAGAGAAATAACTGAAACCCTAATTATGTCACTTCGATATGTCTTTAACCATTCATAACGGAGCTGCGGATCTTTATCGTTTATGTTGTAAAATAATTTAATGATGCCATCAATATCTTTTTGCATTCTCTTTTCTTTTTTTAAAATATTTTTTGATCTCAGCATTTCATTTATTATCTTTAAAACAATTTACCTCCAATTTCCGCGAAATCTTTGTCAGGCGTGATTAAAATACAAATATCATCTTCATCGCCTTAATTACTTAGCTGGTCTCTTTATTATCAAATCTTGTTCAGGATCACCTGATTTCAAGTTGGCAATAACTTTTTCCGCTACAGGTTCAACCTGCATATACTCTTGTATGTCATCAGGTATTTTTTCCTTGTAAATATCCGTTTGCATTCCTCCGGGAAAAATTGTATAAACATTTAAATTCGTATCTACCATTTCTTTCCTCAGTGATTCAGTTAATCCTTTGATTGCGAATTTTGAAGCTGAATAAGCACTTATATTTGACTTGCCTTCAAGTCCAGCGGTTGAATTAACATTTATTATCAAGCCACTTTTCTGACTTTTCATATATTTTAACGCAACCTGACATCCATAGAAATAGCCAAAGAAATTTATTTCGAATAGACGTTTCAATTTATTTATGTCCACATCCTCAACTAAGCTCGGAGCGATTTGGATTCCTGCATTATTAATCCAAATACCAATTGCTCCATATTTTTCAAAAACATATTTTCCCAAATTAGCCAGTTCATCATAACTAGTGACATCTGCCGGAAAAAAATCAACTGCTAATTCTTTTGCAGTTTTTTCTATGTCTTCCTTTTTATCACTGGAAATAATTACCTCAGAACCTTCTTTGGAAAATAATGAAGCCAAAGATTTTCCAAATCCTTTACTTCCCCCTGTAATAACCACAACTTTGTTTTTAAGATTCATAGCTTTATAATTATTTAGTTATATTCTCCTTTAAATATCAAATACGAATATTGAGGCATTTTGAGGAAGTTCGGTTTGTTTTATATCCATAAAATTAAAATGCTAAAATTCAAATTCTTTCCCAATTTCTAAAACATTAAAATTTATTCCTAGCGAGTCTAAAATTTCTTTTTTCTTCAACTAAAATGCAGCTGTGACCAATTTTTGTAATTTTCATATTGTTATGAATGAAATTTATTAAAATAATTTGCCTCCAATTGTTGTAAAATCCTTCATACGGTTTTGATATGCTATTCCTGCGAGAAGTTCAGATTGCCCAACGTGACTTGCTCGGTCTTGGTCTCATTGCCGTTATTGTCGAACACTTTGAAAGTCAATTGATTATTTCCCGGAGCGGCTGGGAAGTTTATCTGGTGGCTGGCCCATTCGGAATCGACTTCATACTCGCCCAATTCCTGATCGTCATTCCAGATAGAAATTTTTTCTGGAGCGTCCGAGCGGGCGACGAAATTCAAGGCGATCCGCTCCGGAACATTTTCCATGTTTACCAACTGCAGTGACGCTCCGTCGGAAGCCCGGCGGTAATTGATGTCATTTTTTTTGTCTTTCCGATTGCCGGACCAGCCGGCGTCTTTCGGAACGTTCACATAGAATCCCTGGGGCACCTCCGGCTTCACTTGATAGGCAATCAGATCATTATCTTCATAGATGTTTGCAATCTCGATGTTTTGTTTGATGAAATTTTCCGTATTGGTCAGATTCTTGCTGCTCATATATTTTTTCTGGACCGTGATATAGCGGATATTATAATAATTAAGAATGTCGGTCGCTTCGGAAAAGTAATTATCCTGGATGATTTTGAAAGTCATGCTGCTGAAATTTGTTTCTCCGTTGGGCAAAAGATAAAGCAATTGGTCCAAAACCGGTGTATCTTCTTGAAAGTCAAATTGGTGCGGGATTATGCGGGCGGTAGCCATTCCGTTCACGACCGGTTTTTGCGTGACGGCGTTGGTCATCATCTGGAAACTGACAAAGTCATAGCTGGTGCTGCCGGGAATCTCGAGAAGCTGGAAGTTTCCCGGTTCTTTGGCAACTTGATCGTAGAAAGGAGAATAAGCTAAGGAGGTCGTCGGAAGCGGAAAAACCGTGAATTCGATCAAGATAATAGCCGCAAACAACGCCGCCAGGAATATTTTTATGATGGAAGATAATTTTTGCGTCAAAAAGACGAAACCATAGCCGGCAAGCACTGCGATGCCTAAGAGCGATAGCACGAAAAATCGGCCGACTGTCCGGATGTTTTCATAGAACGGCAGATGTTGGTATACCCAATAGTAAGGCATATAGATCACATTTATCCCCTTTTCGACGGTCGGTCCGATCGAAAAAATATAAAATACGATCACGATCAAAATCCAAAATATTATGTTGCGGATGTTTTTTCTAAAATATTTGCTCCATATTGATGATACGAGGGAGATCAAGGAGAGAATTGCCAGAAAGAGGCCGGCATAGCTTACAAACGAAGAAGATCCTTTTTCACCGATCTTTCCTAAGTCAATCTGCGTCTTCTTTTGGAAGAATGCGAGTATTCGGTTGTGCAAATTGGGCCAAAGCGTATTGGAAGCGGCTGGTACGATCGGATCAGCCGGACTGATTGAATAACGCTCTACCTGGATTATTCCGGCATTAAGAAAATTATTGGAAGAGATGGCGATTTTCAAAAGCGGAGCGAAAAAAACAAAAATGATCAAGGCGAGAAATGCGACTGAGGGGATCAAATAGGCAAGAAACTTTTTGTTTATCAGGATCCTCGGCTCGGTAATCAATTTATAAATGACAAAGATGGCCGCGAAAATCACAACAAACGCCAAAAGTTGCTGATCACTGATCGTAATGGCCAACAAAAACAGTGCGGTGAGAAGAAAATTTTTAAATTTGAAATCTTCGAAAAACTTATACAAAAAAAGGGCGAAAAATGGAATCCACTGTTGTTGCATCGTGCCAACGTGGGTAGCTAGCGAATGATAAAAGTGGAAAGGCGCAAAGGCGTAGATCAAGCCGGCCAAGAAAGCGCCGAGGCGGCTCTTGGTAAGGTGTAATGCCAAGAGATAGGCGCCTAGCGCGCTGAAGATGAAACTGGTCAGGAACAGCAGGTTGTAACCCAGGATTTTTCCGAACAGCATCGCGAACAAAGCATAGACGGTAAAGATATTGATCTGATACGTTTTAGCCAAAGTGGCGAATCCCCCGATCAAACCTTGATTATGCAACAGATCAACTTGTTGTTGGGCGCTTCCGACTACCTGGTAGGTGTCGCTTTGCCAGATCGGAATTTCCCGTGTGATCTTAAAGATAACCGGGAAAGTCATTACGAACGTAATCAGGATGTATAGGATCGTTATTGAAAGCGTAGGATGCTTTTCGAAAAAATTACTTATTTTAAATTCCATTGGAGAGTTAAAAAATTATTTTTTAAGAGGATTTTTATAAACTTTAATAAAATTGTCCGGCCGTCCGTCGATGTCCAATTCCCAGACCGGCTTGACGGTTGGAAAGATTTGGTTGATCCTGCGCAGGCCGGATTTATTTTTGTCCATGCCGGGCGTAAGCAGGACGACGTAATCAATGTTGGCCACGTCTTGATTTTTCATCCATTTGACCTGGCCTTCCGCCACGCATTTTCCCGGGAAAAATGGACAGACCCCGTAATAATTCGTCCAGATCTTCATATTTTTGGCATTGCCAGTCGATTCGATGTATTTGACCGCTTCGTATCCCCCGTAACCCCAGGAAGTTTCGAATGCCAGATTTTTAGGCAATAGACTGCTCTCGTAATTGAAATAAAAAGGCTTGGTCGACCATATACTTATACCACTTATTGCCAAAACGAGCAAAAAAAGAATGGCGGCGAAATGATATTTTAAGCGGGCGACAAGCTCGTAAAATCCTATGCCGGCCAACGCCAACGCGCTCGGATAAAGTATTATGGAATACCGTGTGGTAGTTTCCACCTCCATCTTTGTTATGGCGACAAGATACACAACTATGAAGGCGGAAAATATGAGCGTCAGATAATCGAACTGGCTTCTGCGGAAAATAGATTTAATCCACAAAAAAATCACCAACAACAGTGCGATCGGCGTCAATGCATAGATCAAGGGCTGCGCTTGAACGACTAGTTGTTGGTACCATTTTAGGTGCTCGATGTTTTTACTGCTTATCGAAGCCGGGATGTTTAAAAAATTGTGTCCCGATGACCAAGTAATTAGGACCGAAGCAATCAGCAGTATCATTCCTAAAGACAAGATTTTGGGCAGAACGACTTTTAAAAATTGCAGATATTTGGTGAAAAATTTGGCCAAAAAAGATTTCAGAATAATCGCATCAAGCAAAAGGAAGGCATCGATTCCGGCGGAAACATGCAAGACTATTTTTTCACCTTTGAAGTCGATGACGGATTTATACAATAATTTCAGATTAACCAGGGCGGCCGGCATGAACAAAGCAAAAACTCCGATCCCGCCGGCGATGATCAGTAAGTAACCGAGAGTTATCAGGATCGTTTTTTTTCTGAAAGTCCCCTCTTCCGCAAGATTTTTATATTCAAATAGCAGATATGCGAGCAAGACCGCCAAGAAGAACGGGAAAAGCAGAATCGCGACGTATTTGGAAAGCAAAGCAAAGCCTAAAAACAGAGCGGCTAAAAAACCGTCGATAAAGCGCGTCCTCTTGAGAAAAAGTAAAAATGACAATAAACTGGCGAAAGAAAATGTCCAAAGCAGCGCGTCGGGATTGATGATTTGGGAAATGCCGATCAACACGGGCGAAAGCAAGATGAAGGAAGTCGCGGCCAACGCCAGCCAATGTTTTTTGGTCAAGCGCCAAAAAGCCAACAAGAAAAAAAGTCCCATCAAACCGTTGAAGATCACGAGCGGCAAACGATAAAGATAATCACTTTTTTCCTCGATCGTCGGATTATAAATAGTCCAAAGATTTTCCTTGGCAATGATCTTGGATTGCACGTTTTTTTCAAACCAAGTTCCGATTCCAGAAATGTAAGCCAGTGAAATGCCCGGTTTGTCATTAACGCGGGTGTGTTTCCAATCTTTAAGCGCTACCGCGTTCCAATAATTTTGGATCCGTCCGGTGTACAGATTGGAGATCCACAGATGTTCGTCCGCGGTTTCAAATTGGTTTAAATGATTCAAGCCAAACCAAAAATAAGCTGCCAGAGGTAAAATAATCAGAAGCAGGATCAGGTTTATTTTCCAATTTTGTTTCTTTGTTTTTTTATCTTCAATAGGCCTGACCAACTCCGATTTTTTAGTCGGCGTGGTTTTTTCAGGTTTGGTCTGTGCGGTATGCATTAGTTTTTGTTTTGTATATTTTTACGAAATTAGCAGGCCGACCGTTGATTGTGAAGTTCCAAATCAGCTTGCTGGCGTACTCATTTTCCAGTTTTTTCCAGAATATTCCATCTAATATCCTCCCTCGCCGGGTCGAGACGAAATAGGCAAAAGCCGGAAGCGCGGCGTCTTTTTTCTGGATATCTTCCATCGTTACTTTATTGGCTTGGCATTGTCCATTGAAAAATAGGCAGATGCCGTTATAGTCCGCCCAGATGCGCATTTGGCTTGCGCCGGGAAGTGCGTTTAGATATTGGGCGGCTTCGTATCCCCCGTAGCCCCAACCGTCCGAAATCAGATAGTTCTTCGGCAGAAGCAGGTTGGTGTAGTTGAAATAGAACGGTTTGGTTGACCAGAGACCGATAAGACTGATAATGATAACCCCGACAAAAACGATTAGTCGAAAGGAAAGTTTTTTCGCGTCGAATTTAAAAAACTGATATATGCCGATTGCGGCCAGCGCAAAAACCGGCGGATACATCATGATGCTATAGCGCACCGAGAGTAAGACTTTCTGCTGCGACGAAGCGATAACAAAGACCAAGATGAAGAAATAAAAAACAAAACCGATCCATTGGAATTCGGAATTTTTCCAATTCTTCCAAGAAAAATAAAACAAAGAAAGTATGACCAAGGGCGAGAGAGAAAAAGTCAGTGGCAATAATTGCATCAAGAAAACTTTTCCGCCGGAAATATGGCCAAAAACATGTTTTACCGACCCATCGAAAGGAATGACAAAAAGCTGAAACAGGTCTTTTCCAGAGATAGTGTTGAGAATGATTATCGTGAACACGAGCGGTAGCAAAATAAACAAAGCGAGTTTAAAATATTTCTCCAGAAAATAAGTATTTTGGGCGGTCCAACGTGCGATTTTGCTTTTCCAAAATTTTGCATCTAGCCAAACTGCCAAAGCAAGGATAAAAAGAAAAACAAAAAGAGACGCCATTCCTTTGAATCCGATGCTGCCACTCAAGAAGTGATTAAATTCAAGAAGATTATCCGGCATCAAAACGGCATAAATTGCTAGTGCGCCAAGAATAATCAAGAGATAGCCCAAACTGTATCGTTTGGCGTTTTGAGAAAATTCTTCCAGATTCCACTTATGGGAATTTTCAATAAGGTAGGCCAATACAATTGCCAGGAAAAAGGGCAGTAAGATTACGGAAGTATATTTTGTCAGAAGCGCCAAGCCCAAAAATACCGATGACCAGGCAGCGTATTTTTTGGTTTTGTCTTTAAGAAAAATCAGGAAAGATAGAATCGAAGCGAAACCAAGTTCCCACAAAAGGCTGTCGGGATTGACGATTTGCGAAATGCCGACGATGATCGGTGAAAGCAGGATGAACGTTGCTGACAGGAGCGCGATCCAGCTGCTGCCGGCAAGTTTTTTTATGAGATAGAAAAGGGCAAAAATAAATAGACCGTTGAAAATAAGGATCGGCAGGCGGAAATAAATATTGACAATTTGAGCTTTGGTGGATTTGGTGAGGAAAACTGCTCCGGAATCCATCTGCTTGTTTAAATTGTCCAAAAGAGACGGACCGATCCCGGAAACATAAGCGAGCGTCACGCCGGGCTTGTCATTGATGCGGGTCTTTTTCCAATCATGGGAAGCGATCGCTTGCCAATATTGTTCGATTCGGCCGTTGTTGTAATTCCAATAATTGTTGTTGGTGATGTTGCTGTAGATCCAATAATGTTCGTCCGCGGTCTCGAATTGGCCCAGGTGTTGCCAGCCGAAATAAAAGTAAAAAGCCAACGGCAAAAACAAAAGAAGCGAAGCGACCAAGAGGCTCTTTGATTCCGATTTTTTTTCGTTCTGTTTTTTATTTCCGAGAAGCATTGGCGGTTGAATTTGAATTTTGAGTTGAAGTGACAGTGTGTGGCACTAATGGGGCGGCTTTAAAAAGTCGGATAAAGCTTTCCAGCCGATCGTTAATGTATTGGCTCCAAACGGAAGGCGCTTCCAATTTGTGTGGGAAACTCATCGGGACGGACGCTTGCAGCGTTTGGAAATAATAATCGATCGTATATTTGGACGTATTGACTTTGGCTTTGTGGATACATTTGCCGACAAAGAATTCGCAGAGACCATAAGAATCCGCCCAGACGGTCAGATTTTTGGCATTGGGCAAATTATTGAGATATTGGGCGGCTTCGTATCCCCCGTAGCCCCAGGCGCCGCTGATGATATAATCGTTAGGCAGAAGCTCGTTAGTGTAGCTGAAGTAATAGGGAGAGGCTAGGTATATGCTCGTAACGTTAAAAATGACCAGTCCCGCAAAGATCCAAAGATACGAAACGGACTTTAATTTGTTCCAAGGAAAAAATTTATAGATGATCCAGGCAATGATCGCGCCGCCGATCAGCACGACTGGAATGATCAAGTGATCGGTGTAGGCCAAGGTGATGTATGGCAGATTCAAATTTCCGTTAAAAACATAAGTCGGAAGAAATATGGCGAGGCGCAATGCTAAGACGGCCAAAGCAATGGTCGCGAAGATCATGGCTACAAATTTACCTTTACGGTCATATGACGAGTAGAAAAATTCCGTAAGCGCGATAGCTACCAGAAGCATTGAGATCGGAAACAGGATGATACTGTAACGGACAGTTACAAGCAGTCCCTGATCTATGACTGCGGCGTAGAAAATCAAATAAAAGACGGAAAAGATGAAGACGAGCGTACTATGTTTCAACTTTTGAAACACCCCTTTGATCCAAATGAACAGCAGGGAAAAAAGTGCGACAGGCGTCAGGGCAAAAGTCAGAGGCACGAACTCGGCAATGTATTGCTTGAGATAAGGCAGATGTCTGAAAAAATGCGCCTGCTTGGCATCGAACGGAACGTCGGAAAAATTAATCAAGCTCTGTTTCGAGAGCCAATTAAATAAGACAAAAATGACTGAAGTGGATAGGATAAAATAAGTGAGCTGCGGTAGAATCTTTTTCAAAAAGGAAAGTTTTTCAAATATGAATGAAAGCGCTTTGCTTTTGAAAAGCCAAGCGTCCAAGATCATCAAAGCGTTGATTACCATGGCGGCCAAAAATATGGGCAACATTCCGTGAAATCCGATTGTGCCGTTATAGAAAAATTTCGGATCAACGAAAGAGGCGGGCATCATCAAGGCAAAGAGCAGCATGCCGCCGGCCAGGATTCCCAAATAAACCAGGCCGTTTTTGATGATCGCCTTTTTGAATCGTTCCGAATTGTCTTTCCACTGGTCGTATTCCAAAAAATAGTAAGCGACCATCATAAATAAAAAGAACGGAAAAAAGATGACGCTAACGTACTTGCTGGCCAGGCTCAAACCTAAAAACAGTGTGGCCAGAATTGCCAGCTTGCGCTCCCCTTTTTGGAGGTAAGCGTAGAAAGAAAACGTCGATGAAATTCCAAAGATCCAGAAAATCGAATCCGGATTGACGATTTGCGACATTCCCAGAAGGATCGGTGAAAGCAAGATGCCCGTCGCCGAAAGGAGCGCGATCCATTTGTCGTCGGTAATTTTTTTAATAATCCAGAAAAAGAAAAAAGAAAAAAATCCGCTCAACAGAAGAATTGGCAGCCGGTAGGCAAAATTGATCTCCAGCGTCTTGGCAGGATCATATATTTTTACCGTGTTTCCGTTTTTGATGATCTGGCCTTTGGGACTGACAAAGAGTTCTGCCAGGCCGGAGGTATAAGCCAAAGTTATCCCGGGCTTGTCGTTGATATGGGTTTTTCTCCATTCCCCTTTCTCAATCGCATTCCAATAGTTGGCGATGCGGTCGCCCGCACCGGAATTAGGCAGCCAAAAATGTTCATCGGCTGTGATAAAATTGGCCAAGTGGTGAAATCCGAAAATAAAATAAATGACCAGAGCTACGATAAGTAAGACTTTGGTCAAGGGAATCCGACAATTTTTAAACAAAGAAAAAAACTTGCATTTTTGGGTAAATCGTGACATAAATTTTTCCTATTGCTTCTGTTTGATTGTAACATTTTTT
>JAJYJP010000012.1 GCA_021789395.1 bacterium
GAAAGATTAAGCTATGGAATATCCATTACAACAACCTGGAACACTGCGGTTTGAATGGGAAAAGTCCAAATGAAATGCTACAATTATTATTAAATACAAAACCGACAAATGTCTGTGTGTAAAACAAGTTATTTGCCAACCATCCGGAATTTCATTAAAATGGAGAAAGTTACAATTAAACTTAAAATATGGACGAAAAGTCATACGTTTCAACTATTGCTCCGACGAAAGAAGGAGATATAAATTTGCGCTTGCCGGAAAAATTGGACATTTCCGTCGTTGTGCCGCTCTATAACGAAGAAGGCAATGTCAGAGAGTTGCACCGGCGCATCTTGGAAGCTTGCCAAAAATTAAATAAGCCTTTCGAAATCATTTTTATCGATGACGGCTCGTCTGATGCGACCGTAAAAAATTGCGAAGGACTGAGACCTCTGAAGCTGATCAAATTCCGCAAAAATTTCGGACAGACCGCGGCCTTTGACGCCGGCATTAAAGAGGCCAAAGGTGACATCGTCATCACGATGGACGGCGATTTGCAGAACGATCCTAATGACATCAAGTTGCTTCTGGAAGAAATGGAAAAAGGTTACGACGTGGTTTCCGGCTGGCGCTGGCAACGAAAAGATACTCTAAGCAAACATCTGGCATCGCGCACCGCCAACTTGCTCCGCAAGGTTCTGATTCACGACAAGATCCACGACAGCGGCTGCAGCTTGAAAGCCTACAAGCGCGAATGTTTCAACGACGTCGATCTTTTCGGCGAGATGCACCGGTTCATTCCGGCCATTCTGGAAATCGAGGGCTATAGAGTCGGAGAAGTGAAAGTGTCGCACCACGCGCGCGTCCATGGCAAGACGAAATATAATTGGAAACGCGGCATTAAAGGTGTCGTCGACATGATTTCGATCTGGTTCTGGCGATCATATTCCAACCGCCCGCTCCATCTTTTTGGCGGAACCGGAATCGTGTTTTCTTTGGCCGGACTAATCATTCTTGTTTGGATGGCGCTGGAAAAAATAATTTTCGGAACCGCTATTTCGGAAAAGATCTGGCCGCTGATGGGCGTGTTTCTGATTTTGGTCGGCATTCAGCTGTTTGTCTTTGGACTTCTGGCTGACATTATGGTCAAAACCTATTACAAGAATAGGAATCATATGAACTATTCGATCAAAGAAATAATCAACCAATAAAAAATAAATATGAAAATCGGAGTAATTGGAATCGGTTTTGTCGGTCTGCCTCTGGCGGCAGCATTTGCGGATATGGGAAACCATGTTTATTGTCTGGATACAGATGCCAAGAAAATCGAAGGATTGAAAAATGGAGTGATTCCCATAAATGAACCTGGGATCGAGCCGTTGGTCATGAAAGGATTAGAACATAAGCTTCTGAATTTCACTACCAACTACGATGAAACGCTACAAAACAGCGAGATCGTTTTTATCGCGGTCGGAACACCTCCGGGAGAAGATGGCAGCGCCGATCTGCGTTTCGTAGAAAGCGTGGCGCGCGAGATCGGAAGCCGGATGACCAGACCTCTCATCATCGCCGACAAATCAACCGTGCCGGTGGGAACCGCCGATCGCGTCCGCACGATCATCAAAGAGGAGTTGGACAAACGCGGAGCTTCAATCGATTTTCATGTCATCAGCAATCCGGAATTTATGGCCGAAGGGCGGGCGGTAAAAGATATGATGGAACCCAGCCGGGTAGTCGTCGGAACGGATAATGATAAGGTGGCAGAGGCCGTTCATAAACTGTATAAGCCATTCATGATGCGTGAAGACCGCTTCCATCCGATGGGAGTGAAAGATGCCGAGCTGACAAAATATACCGGCAACACCGACTTGGCGATGAAGATTTCTTTTATCAATGCGATTGCCGGACTTTGCGAATTGTTGCCCGGAACAGATGTGGAAAATATCGCCGCCGGTATCGGCAGTGATCCGCGGATCGGACCTTACTTTCTCCATCCCAGCTGCGGCTACGGCGGTAGCTGTTTCCCCAAAGACGTAAAGGCGCTCATCGCTTTTTCCAAAAAAGCCGGTCTTCCTAAACCATTCCTCCAGCTTTTCCAAGCAATCGAAGACGTGAACGAATATCAAAAAAGCGTCATCCCGAGAAAGATCATTGCCCGTTTCGGTGAAGACCTTTCCGGCAAAAAATTCGCGCTTTGGGGATTGGCTTTCAAAGCCAAAACGAACGATATGCGTGAATCGGCAGCCATTACCATCGTGGAAGAACTGACAAAGAGAGGAGCGACTGTCGTGGCATACGATCCTTTGGCCATCCACGAAGCTCAAAACGTGTACTTAAAAAACAGCCAAGACGTGATCTACGAGGAGCAAGACAAATACAAAATTTTAGAAGGATGCGAAGCGCTCATCATCGCGACGGAGACTTCGGAATACCGGGCGATCGATTTCGACCAAGCCAAGAAACTTTTAAACAACCCGGTCATTTTCGATGGAAGAAATCTTTTTGATGTCAAAACTATGAAAGATGTGGAATTTGAGTATTACGCCATCGGAAGAGGCGACCGAATCGCTTACCAAAAAATCCGGCTATCGAATGATCCGTTGGAAAAAAACACAGTTGAAATTCCGGAAATGGCCAAAGTTTCCTAATTTTTTCTTTTCGGTTTTATGAAACTTATTTCAATCGTCGTCCCTGCCCATAACGAGGAAAAAAATATCCCCTTGGTTTCTGATGCGATCAAAAAAGTTTTCCAGCCGCTGGCAAGCCGGTATGATTTCGAAATCGTTTTTATCAACGACGGGAGCCGCGATAACACTTTTGAGGAGATGGAAAAATTGGCGCAAGCGGATCCGCGGGTAAAATACATAAACTTTTCCCGCAACTTCGGAAAAGAAATTGCGACGACCGCTGGTATCAATAATTGCTCAGGCGATGCCTGCATCATGATCGATGCCGATCTTCAGCATCCCGTGGAGCTCATTCCGGAATTCATCAAGAAATGGGAAAATGGCGCAGACGTGGTGATCGGCGTGCGAAAAGAAAGCAAGAGCGACAGCGCTTTTAAAAAAACAGGTTCAAAATTATTTTACAAAATATTGAACCGCATCGCAGAAATGAAAGTTATTCCTGGATCGACCGACTTTCGTTTGATCGACAGGAAAGTGATCGAAGAATTCAAACGTTTCACGGAGAGAGGCCGGATGACGCGGGCACTCATCGACTGGCTCGGCTTCGACCGGAGCTTCATCTATTTTGACGCCAAGGAACGTATCAACGGAACGGCCAGCTACAGCGTTTGGAAATTAACCAGACTGGCGTTAGACAGCTTCGTTTCGCTCAGTCTGTTGCCGCTGCGGCTAGGCGGATATTTGGGGATTATCCTGATGTTACTGTCCGGAGCGCTTGGCTTCATCGTCCTGATCGGAAAATATGTATTGCACAACAGCATATTCATACATTCGTTTTCCGATACTCAGAACATGGCCATTTTCATCATTTTTTTGGTCAGCATAATCCTGGTTTCGCTGGGCTTGATAGCTTTGTATATAGAAAACATCCACCGAGAAGTGATTGAACGTCCGATCTATGTCATAAAAGATAAAAAATTAAATTAAATTTCAAACATTATGAATGCGCTAATCATATTCGGAGCCAAATATTTGATTTACATCTTGCTGGTATTCGCCGCTATTTATTTCTTCCTGCAACCGCGCGAGAAACAGAAAGAGATTGCCATCTTCGGCATAATTGTTTTGCCGGTAACTTATATCGCCGCCAAACTTTCCGGATTGTTCTATTACGATCCGCGCCCATTCGTTATCGGACATTTTACGCCGCTCATCCCGCATATTGCCGACAACGGCTTCCCGTCCGATCACGCCTTACTGGGAAGTGCTGTAGCCACGGTGGCGTTTTATTTCAATAAAAAGTGGGGGGTGTTTCTTTTTTTACTGACCGTTCTAATCGGCGCCGCACGCGTACTGGCGGAAATCCATCACGCGGTCGACATTCTGGGCAGCATGGTAATAGCGATCGCGGTCGCGATCATCTTTGCCAAATTCGTGTTTGAACAGAAATATTTCAAACAAATCGTCGGGAAATTTATCACGAAACCGGCACGAAAATAATTCTTCCAAAATTCAGACAACAAAAAAACAGCACTGGGAGTTGCTGTTTTTAATTTTATATATCCGAATCGCGACTATTTCTTATAGACATAGAAGAAATCCTTGGTATACCCGTTCAAATATTCTTTCGATCCGTCAGTCAATTCTTTGTTCAGGGTAGTGGAAGTATATTTGCCCGGCCCGGCCGGCTCAAAAATGTTGAAGCGGACCCAGAAAGGGTTGATGTCGAGTTGGATCGCATTAACGGCCCCGGCAGCTTTCAAGGCATCAGCCAAAGTGATCGGGGTAAGATTGTTACCGACCGCAAAAATCAGATTGCCGTTGGCGGTCAGACCGAGGCCGGAACGCCAGGTGTAAATGTCGAACGTGCCAGTCACCAGACGCCCCCAAAATTTCCGGTTCTGCGGCTGAGTCACTTCAACTTTTCCGTTTTCAATAAGGATCGGGCAATTCTGACGGACAAAGGCAATATCATTGCCTAAATTTTGACCGGTATAATTGATTATTTTCAACGAACCGTCGTTATAGCCGACCAGGGTTCCTAAATTTTTCTCGAGCGGAAGATAAGTAGTATTGCCGACGATCATTCCAAACTGGCCGTCCTTATATTGGAAACCGCCGTCAAAGGCCGCGATCAGTCTTCCACTATTGATGATGTCTCTAGGAACAACGCCCGGACCAGGCTTGCCGACGGGTCCGCCCGGTTGTTGCGTTCCCGCCACACTACCCAGTTTCATCTGACTCATATCCATCTGGACAAGCGTCGTAATTGAATATGAACGCTGGGGATCGGAGCGAACAAATGTATAAGCCATCGCTTCCTTCCCGGGAAACAGGGCGAGCGGATAATCTTTCCAAATTCCCTCGCCGGACAGCGGCTTAAATTTGTTGTCCATCACTATCGGCTTGAGATCCAGGTTATTTTTTGCGGTGTTTGTGGCAACAGCAGTTCCCGAATCAAATTTAGGCGCGCTTACCGGGTGAATATCCGAAGTCAGTCGATCGAAAGTGTCGGAAGAATTAAAAAATATTTTTTCCAGATAAATCACATTTCTGCTTCCGATGATCGGCCGCAAAACATTATCGGTAAAAACCGCCGCCGCTCCCGTATCAAGCTTCAAAAAAAGAATCAGAGCTATAAAAATTATCAACAGAGGCAAAACAATCCATCTTATCAGTTTGGACTTAAATATCCTGGACCAATTCGTCTTTCCTTTGTCCGATTTCGGCATTTCGATCGGATCGGTGGAGACTGGTATTTTTTGTGGCACTTCTTCCATAACTTTTACAAATTATTACATTTAAACATTGTTAGGCCCATAATATCCTAGTTTTCAAAAAGTTTTTTCCAGGTCATCAATTTTGAAATCTGTCGGGCCTGAAGCGACTTACCTTGATGCTTCTGGATCAACTTATTCACAAACTGGGATTTGGGTTGGAGATAATAAACAATCAGGGAGCCGAAATCTTGCGAGCCGACAGTAGAAAATCTGTAATCCCGCTTGGCTGCGAACGGGTCATTCTTGGTAGGATCGGCGATTATGAAATAATTTCCTTCCGCATACACAACAAATGGCGACTCGCCTTGACCCTTGTCAAAGTAGGGAACGCCTTTGAGCTTCAATTGATACCAGAGCGCCTCGTAATATTTGTGCGTCACCTGGAGGTAGACGGGATAATGGTTTTTTTCGTACTTTGAATATATGTAATTGGCGATAGCCGTCTCCTGATAATAAGTTAAGCGCGAATTATCCGGAAAAACATCTTCCGTTTCCACATCTTGATCGGAATGGCCGGCATTTTTCAATTGGTCAAAATCGGCTCTGACTTTCTGCAGATTCAGTGCGGCCAAAACGATTATGACTAAACTAAAAATAATAAGTCGCCATTTGTCTTTTTCCGGCGCCAAAAAATCTAATGCGAGGCCTAAGAAAATTATAGCAAGAGGACTTACAAAAAGGAAGAATCGCGGTTCGATCGAATAATCAGAGTGGATAAGCGCAAACATATAAGCAAAAAATACATAAAACCACAACAAAATAAGAAGGAGAAAATTTCTTCGATCATCTTCATCCTCTTTGCGGAAATTTCTGATCGCGAAATAAGTCCCCAGGATTATGACCAGGAGTCCGAAAATTTTTACCGCCACGGATTCTTTGCATGACACGCCAGGTCTGCAGAGCGGCACGAGGTCCGTTCCGCTTCCGTGCTCTACGGCATTGTTTATAACATCCTGCCCTGTCAGTATCAGGGAAAATTCAGATGCGTGATATTCGATGTCGTTGATCGTACTTGTGATCAAAGAACCTCCTTGTCCGCGATGGACCCTGGTCATTTCTTTGCCGAAAAAAGCCAGATCTTGTCCGTGCGTTTTTATCTCATTCAGCACGACCGGCAAATACATCATCAAGACGATAAGCACGGCACCGATCCAGGCCGGCCAAGAGAAACGCGGACGCTTGATGATCAGAAACAAAATAAAAATGACTGGGACGGTGAAGAACGCGTTGAAATGAATCTGGGAAGTGAAAGTAGCCAGCGCTACCGCGATCAAAAACCAAACATTTTTTCTTTTTTCATTTTTAGACACAGCGCGCAAAAGCGCGTAAGCCAGAGCGATTCCCAGGAACGGCAAGACATTCGGGCTCCAGGAGAAACGCGAATACAAGATAAGGTAGAGCGAGGTTGCGTAAAGCGCCAAGAGTCCTAAGGATGTCTGCTTGGAAAAATATCGCCGGATGAAAATATAAAAAAGTGGAAGTGCCAGAATAGCCAGACTCAGAACTCCGCCAGCGTGCCCTTGCGGCGTGTTACCGAAAATTTTGGCAGCCAGATATTCCAAGTAATAGAAAGCTGGTCCCAAGCGCAAAGATTGGCTGCCGGCGTTCGGTCCGAGGAGCGGAAGATTGGCAATGCCGTGCGCAACCGCCGGAGAAACGAGATTGAAATCGAAAGTTTGGTCGACTTCGAAATGCAGCCAGTCGGAAAAATGATAGGTCCTTAAAAAAATCCCAAAAGCGATTATCAGGACCGCCAAAATTATCTCGAATTTATTTTTTCCAAGTTTTTCTAAAAATTTTTCCATACGTCATACATTTAATTGAATTAAATAAAAAAACCACCCTTAAAAAACCAGGGCGATTTTTTAATCATTTTAAAAAAATACTTTGCAAAAACACAAACTCTTCGTCTCGCTCCGGATGAAAAACGATCTCGACTGTCTTTCCATACGGTATAGATTTTTGGAAGCTTTCAAAATCCTTGATCCAATCAAAACTTACAAGGATGTCTGAGGTCATAAACGAAGTTTTTCTAAACTCAATTATATCAATTTTTCGTAAGATGTCCAATATGACGGCTACACCGCTGGTTTTGCGCGGCGATTCTTTTCCAAGACGGATGAAGCCGATCTGATATTTCCCGGCCAGCCCCAGTGCGATTCTGAAATAGGCCGGAAAAAAATGGAGGTGCTGGTGCGAATTCAACCCGTCCGGAGCCTTTCCAAATGTCTTTTGAAAATCTTTGATCTGTCGTTCCCAAATTTTTTCCACTCGGCGGTTTTCCTCGGAAGAATTAAGAACATATCCGGCCAAAAACGACACTCCTCTTTTCAGAACTCCTTCGCGCAATTTTCTTCGTTCTTTTACTTCCTTTTGGAAATCCAGATGGATATCGAGCTTGGCGTCGGAAGCAAGCAGCGCTTCAACTTCAAGCTTGCTTATTTTGCCGTTAACCATCACTGCCACGCGATCGATCTTTCCGGTTTTCAAAAGCGCCAAAAAATTATCGTTAGCTTTCTGGCTGATACCGAAATCGTCGATGGAAATTATGATGTTATTGTTTGACATATCACAAGTGTAACTTAAAATCAGTCAAAACAAAAGCGTTGGCAATAACTTATTTTTTTGTTATAATGGTCATGTATGAAAATTTTATTTTTTAACTACGAATATCCGCCGTTGGGCGGGGGGGCGGCCAATGCTTCCGCGTACATTTTGGAAGAATTTTCTAAAATTCCAGACCTAGAAGTCGATTTCGTCACTTCTTCCGTCGATGAGAATTATCACCTAAAAAAGATAGGAAGCAATATCAGAATTCATCGACTGCCGATTGGCAAACGGCATCACAACTTGCACCACCAATCCAACAAAGACCTAGTTATTTATTCTCTGAAAGCTTATTTTTTTTCGCGCAAATTAATCAAAAAAGGGGAATATGACCTGACCCACTCCTTCTTTTCCGTGCCGTGCGGCTTTTTGTCCTTAGTTTTCAAATATCAATTCGACTTGCCGTATATCGTTTCGCTCCGCGGAGCGGACGTTCCCGGCTACGCCGAACGATTTTCTTTTTTATATAAATTCTTGACTCCTCTCATAAGGCTTATTTGGTCAAAATCTGCTGCAGTCATCGCTAATAGTGATGGATTGAGAGAATTGGCTCTTAAGACTAATCGAATGCAGGACTTCGGTATAATTTATAACGGGGTAGATGTTGAAAATTTCAAGCTTGCTCCAGAAGCGCGTCCGCTGGATAAGTTCATAATAACGACTGGTGCGACTAGAGTGACTAAGCGCAAGGGCATTGGTTACTTGGTGGATGCCGTGGAATTGCTCCATGAGAAGCATCCTGATATCCTAGCTAAGATAATGGGGGATGGAGATGATAAAGAAAGGCTGGAAGGACTGGTTAAAAACCTTGAATTGGAAAATAATGTGCAGCTTATTGGGCGTATAGACCGTGACAAACTCGCGCCATATTATCAGGAGGCTAGTCTTTTTGTCATGCCTTCGCTAAATGAGGGCATGAGCAATGCCATGTTGGAAGCTTTAGCGTCGGGACTGCCCATCATAACTACTGATACGGGTGGCGCAAAAGAATTGGTGAAGGACGGAGTAAATGGATTATTTATCAACATGAAAGATCCGCATGATTTGGCCGAAAAAATTTCCCGATTGATTGGAGATCCGAAACTTCGGAAATTGATGGGAGAAGAAAGTCGTAAAATTGCGGAAGCCATGAGTTGGAGAAGTGTGGCTAGTCAATACCGCGATTTGTATAAGACAATTTCTAATCACCAAACCGGGCAGCAGTAAATTCTATGAAAAAATATCTCACTTTTTTTCTCAAGCTTGCCGTCAGCCTCGGCTTCATCACCTGGTTGATCCTTGTGACTAATTGGAGCCAGGTGCTTTTTTATTTCCGGGAGATTTCTGCCTGGAAATTGGTTTTGTATGTCGTCTTGATAGTTTTCAGTCTTTTTGTCTCAGCGTACAAATGGAAAATACTGGGCGAATTCAAAGACATTAAAGTTTCCCTATGGGATTATTTCCGTTTCTACCTGGCTGGCGTCTTTATCAACAATTTCATGCCTTCTTTTATCGGGGGAGATACTTTTCGCGCCTACCAGATCGGCAAGCCCGATAAAAAATATATGGAAGCGGCTTCCTCAGTTATTCTTGACCGCATTACCGGATTTGTCGGCTCAACAATCCTGGTTGTCGTATTCGGCCTTCTGAATCTTCAAAGAGTCATAGAAATAAAAGCCTTAGTGATTGTGGATTTACTGGTTCTAGCTTCTTTGTTTTTGGATTTTTTCATCATCCAGTTCAGAAAACTCAAATTCTGGAAAAAAATAAACAGGTTTTTGCCGCAAAAGTTGGTGAAGCTGTTCGCTGAGCTAGATGAATATTCCGGCAATTCCCACATTTTGGCCCGAACGATTTGGTGGGGAATGATCTTTGGCATTGTCGGAGTGGCCATACCGAACCTTGTCTTGTTCTGGGCGCTTAATTTAAAAATCAGCATCCTGAATTATCTTTCTGTAATCTTTTTGATCAGCATCATCACCGCCGTTCCGATCAGCGTCAACAATATCGGAATCAAAGAATGGGCGTATGTCGTTTTTTTCGGCGCGTTCGGCATCAACGGCGCGGCCGTCGTGACAGTTTCTATTCTTAATCGCTTCATCCAGATGATCATCAGTTTCTTCGCTTTGCCGACCTATTTGAAAAGCAAAAAAAATTCATAACGAATTGTAAGAATTTTTTCCGAAAAACTTAGGCTTTTTAGTTTTTTATTTGCAAAATGAAAATTAAAGAAAAAATAAGACAAAACAAAAAAGTCATCTTATTGGTCCTGCTTGTGATCATAATCATCGGCGGATTTTTACGAACTTATCATTATCATGATTGGTTGGATTTTGGCAGGATACAGGCACGCGATGCCTGGGCGACACAAGACGCTATCTTGAACCACAAACCTTTGCCGCTCTTGGGACCAAGGGCGTCCGGAACCGATTTTAAGCTGGGACCAGCTTTCTATTACATGCAATATTTGTCCGCGCGCATATTCGGAACCGCACCGGACAAAGTGGCTTATCCCGACCTTTTCTTTTCGATCCTGACCATACCACTATTGTTCTTTTTTCTTAAGAAATATTTCAACAACACGACAGCGCTTGCCCTCACCGCATTGTATGCCGTATCTTACACTGCGGTGCAAAGCGGACGTTTCGCTTGGAATCCGAATTCGTTGCCATTTTTTTCGATTCTTTTTCTGTACGCGTTTCTTAAATTTTCCGATTCCGACTGCAAGCACAAACTGGGCTGGGCCATAATCGCCGGCGTCGCTTTGGGAATTGGAGCGCAATTGCATACGCTTTATCTGATAATTTTTCCCATTGTTTTTGTTGTTTTTTCCGCGTATCTGATCAGACAAAAAATTCTAAAGTTCAGATACGTGGCAGCTGTCATTCTTGTCGCATTTGCGCTCAATATTCCTCAGATAATTTCCGAGGTTCGGACGGGCGGCCGAAATGCCGCCGCATTCATGGAAGGTGTCGGTAGCAAGCCAAAAGGATCCGATTCTTTAGTCAGTAAAATATTTTTAGACATTGGGTGGCATTTTCAGGCCAACGCGATGCTGCTTACGCCTTTTGGCAACGGAGGAGTGTCTGAATATTCTCACTTACTAAAGGATCTCCGCTCGAAAAAGTGGATGCGCAAGATTCAGGATAATTCATCCGAGTATGCAGTCCTGGCGAGCGGCGCAGTATTTTCTATTGCCGGATATGTGCTACTGGCTTATTTCTTAAAAAAAGAGTCGGACGAGAAAAAGAAAAAATTCCTGCAACTAATAGCACTATTGGCAACGATTACATTTTTTGTTTTTATTCCTCTCGCCAGCGATGTCCAGCTCAAATATTTCTACATTCTGGCTTTTGTGCCGTTTTTATTACTCGGATTAATAATAAAATTTGTCTCCGAACGATATGGCCGTGCGGCATCGCTTATTTTACTGACATTGGTCGCGGTCCTTTGCCTTATAAATATTTACGGCGTCAAAAATAATTTTAATGTTCTGGCCGGCATCGGAAATGGCGAAAAGAATCTTCTGGGAGAAGAGGTGTTTGCTGCGAATTTTATCAAAGTCCATACAAATGGGTCACAGCCGGTCTATTTGCTTGGCGAAAAAAAATCTTTCAGGGGAAATGTCTGGGCGCTCCAATATTTGCTTAATAGTCGGGTGGTTTATATGCTGTCCGACAGAAACATTCCGCAAGGCAAGGTCATGTTGAATGCGACGTACTTTTCATTTTTTTCCAGAAACAAAAGCGACGAAGTAAAAGCGCCGACCCGGACCGAGCTGGGAAATTACAGGATCAGCGACCGCGCCTCATATGGACCATACATAATTGTCAAACTTGAAAAACAATGATTTTGGATCCAGACGAATTTTCTTTTGTTTTTGTCCTAACATGCTAATCTCTTTGCCCCACCGACTTGTCTAAAAAGCAAGGAATGGCTATATTATAAATAATCTCATATTGTCCTGGAAAATTTCAAGGCTATTTTTTATTGTAAAAATGAAAAATGAAAGAAAAAATAAGACGAAATAAAAAATATTTGATCGCTTTCGCTTTGATCTTAGTCGTCGGAATTTTTCTCCGTACTTACAAATTCCACGATTGGCTCAAGTTCAGCCACGACCAAGCCAGAGACGAACGTATCGTTAGTAATGTCCTGGAAGGCAAGGCGCCATTGCCGCTTCTGGGACCGAACGCCGGCGGCACAAAATTTAATTCGGGACCGATCTATTATTATTTCGCGTACGTTTCCGAAGCAATCTTTGGAAATCATCCGGAGCAGATGGCTTACCCGGTTCTGTTTTTTGCGATTTTAGCCATCCCGATGTTGTTTATTTTCCTGAGAGAATATTTTGACCGCAAAATCTCTTTGGCGCTGACCGCTCTTTTGAGCGTTTCTTACTTTTTCGTATTCAGTTCGCGCTTTTCTTCCAATCCCAATCTTATTCCGTTCTTCTTGTTGCTGAACCTGTTCGCTTTTCTGAAAATAATGAAAAGCAAAGGTAAGTCTCTGTGGTATTGGAGCGTAGTGGCTGGCCTGGCACTGGGAATTGGCTTGCAGTTGCATACTGTCTATTTGACGATTATGCCGGTTGTGACATTTGGAGTTTTTGCTTATCTGTTTTTTAAAAAAATTCCCAACGCTTGGAAAAGCTTACTTGTCATAGTCGCAATGGTGCTGGTCGTCAATGCCGGCCAGATAATTTCGGAAATGCAGACAAATTGGCAGAATACTCGCGCTTTTTTGGCCGGCTTCGAAAACAAATCCAAATCACAGAATAATATGTTTGAAAGCGCCTTGTGGACGGGTGGTTGTCAGATCCGGACCAACATTTACTTTGTATCTTCTTTGCAACATCAGGTGCGTTGCGATGCAATTCTTAATCCGCCCAGCGTAACATTGTCCAAGAATATTCCTTTCTACGAAAATTTGGCGGCCGACATCCTTTTCTCTTTCTTCGGCTACCTGCTGCTTTGGCGCGCCTTCAAGAAAGAACCGGAACAAGGAAAAAGAAATTTTCTGGCGCTCATTGCCTTGCTCAATGCCATTGCTTTCATCGAGTTCCTTTTCGTCGCTAACGTACTTTATATTAACTACTTTATCGTCTTGTCGCCCATACCGTTTGTCCTTCTCGGACTTTATTTTGAGTGGATGCGGGAAAAAATAGGCAAGCGCGGGGAGATTGTAATTATCAGCATTGTGATTCTTTTGATCTTGACCAATCTTGCGCGAGACCAGAAAGCGGCGGTTGATTATCAGAAGGGGAGAGAGAATAACATAGAGACGACCACTCTTGGAGACATCGAAGCAATTTCTCATTACATCCTTTTATCAACACCTAATGTTTCCAAGGTATATCTTTCGGGAGATGCCAAGCTGGCCGCGCGTTTTCATTATCCGATCGAATATTTCATGGCCAATTCCGGCAAAGAGGCGTTGGTTTTATGGCATATTAATGACAGCGCGATGAAGCCGGGCATTCCAATTTTTTATATAAAAAATGGCACGGGAAAAATTGTTCCCGACCAAACCGTCCACGGCCACACGATCATTTCCGGAAGGAAATTTTTTATGCAAGAAGTGCTCTTATTGAAAAATTAAGTCCACATATGTTCAAATTTTTTTAAATTTTGATATATTATAGAAAATAAACTGCCAAAACTATGAAAAATTACATTCGGAAAATAAAAGAAAACAAAAAAACATTTCTCGCCATGTTGATCATCCTGATTATCGGAATCTTTTTGCGCACCTATCATTACGACTATCTTCTCCGTTTCGGTAAAGATCAGGCGCGCGACGCCGCGCTGATCCAAAGCATCACGGAAGGAAAAGTTTCGTTGCCGCTGTTAGGACCCAGCATGAACGAATTGGCTTTCAGGCTTGGCCCCATATATTATTATTTCGAATTCTTGTCGGCTAAAATTTTCGGCTTTACTCCGCCGGCACTGGCTTACCCCGAGTTGCTTTTTTCCATCCTGACAATCCCGATGCTTTTCTTCTTTCTAAAAAAGTATTTCAGCAATCTGATTTCAACTGCGCTCACAGCGGTTTATGCAGTTTCTTTTTACGCAGTCCAAAATGGCCGGTTTGCCTGGAATCCGAATTCTCTCATGCTCTTTTCAATGATATTTTTGTATGCCTTTTTGGAATTAGCCGATAAAAACAGTCAGAAAAAATGGCCGTGGGCCGTCTTGGCCGGGGCCGCATTCGGAATCGGGATCCAGTTGCATCTTCTGTACGCCGCGATTGTCGGGTTAGTGTTTGTTATTTCCGCCATATATTTAATAAAAAATAAGTATTTGACTTTGAAAAACGTCGTATTTATTCTTTTAGTTGCATTTATTTTAAATATTCCGCAGGTCATTTCTGAAATACAAACACGCGGAGGCAATGTTCGAGCTTTCTTCTCCGGCACTGGACAAGAGACGCAAAACAACATTTCTTTTCCGACCAATATTTTTGTCGATATGGGTTGGCACGCGCAAGCTGACACGATGTTCGTCGCGCCGTACGGAAGCGATACCAAACTGCACATTGACACATTGTCCGACAGTTTATCGGGCAATAAAAATGAAACAAAAGCGATTATGAAGCATTTAGCAGATATCTGGTATGTCGGTCTTGGAATAATCCTTTCGCTTGCCGGCTATATCTTGCTATTCTATTACGCGTACAAAGAAAAAGACGAGAAGAAGAAATTTTTCCTGCAAATAATTTCACTTTATGCCGTCATCGCTTTCTTGATTTTCATCCCGCTTGCGCACATGCTGGAACTGCGCTACTTGCTGATAGTCCAATTTGTTCCGTTCGTTTTATTGGGATTGTTGATAAAATTTTTAGAAGAAAAAGTTGGCCGGTGGACGATTTATCTTTCACTGATCTCGCTGGCTCTTTTATTTGCCTGGAACATCAACGCCAATTGGTCTAGTTTCCAATCTTTTTTGAAAGGCAAAGGCGATCCGGGAGTTGCAATTTGGGGCGAGGAAAAAGCTGCCGGAAATTTCATTCTTGCGCACAGTGCGCCGAATCAGACTATTCAAATGGTTTACATACCGGATGAAGCCACTAAATTTGTCAGGCCGCTAGGATTCTTCAATGAAAGCATCCAAGACTATATCGTTTCGTTGAGAGACATGCAAGTCGATCCGCCAGCGCTCAATAAGAATGACGCGTATTTCGCGCTTATCTTGCGAAAAAAAACCGAACGGAATGCGCTGAAGCGTGAAGTGAAGAAACTTAACACCTTCCATATCACAAATTCAGCCTCTTTTGGACGCCTGGAAGTATACAAGCTTGAACTGATTCAGTAAACCAGATTAGGAAAAGTTTGATTGTTTGACGAAAAAATGTTACAATCAAACAGAAGCAATAGGAAAAATTTATGTCACGATTTACCCAAAAATGCAAGTTTTTTTCTTTGTTTAAAAATTGTCGGATTCCCTTGACCAAAGTCTTACTTATCGTAGCT
>JAJYJP010000013.1 GCA_021789395.1 bacterium
GTTTTGGCGGTCGGCAACGAAGCCAAAGAAATGCTGGGCAGGACGCCGGACACGATCGTCGCCAGCCGACCGATGAAAGACGGCGTGATCGCTGATTATAAAATTACAGAGGCGATGCTTCGCTACTTCATCAATAAAGTCAGTGGTAAGTTCCGGTTGGTGCGTCCGGAAATAATGATTTCTATTCCGGGCGGCGTGACTTCTACCGAAAGACGGGCGGTGATTGATGCGGCGGTGCGGGCCGGCGCCAAAGCGGCTTATGTCGTCAAAGAAACGGTTTTGGCTTCTCTGGGGGCGGGAATTCCGATCAATTCGGCGGCCGGCAATATGATTATCGATATCGGCGGCGGTACTTCGGATGTAGCGGTGATTTCTTTGGGTGGCGTGGTGGCGTCTCACAGCGCTCGGGTGGGCGGCAACAAGTTCGATAAGGCCATTGCCGATTATATCAAAAGAAAATATAGTTTGGCGATCGGCGATCGGACGGCGGAAGAAATAAAAATCCAGATCGGATCGGCCATCGCGCAGGTCAAAGAAGATCATATGGATGTGCGCGGGCGGGATCTGACTGGCGGTTTGCCCAAGACGATCCGGATCTCTTCCAACGAAGTGACGGAGGCGCTGCAGGATGAGCTGCGGGAAGTGATCAACGCGATCAAAAAAGTGCTTCAGGAAACTCCGCCGGAACTGGCGGCCGACGTGATGGACAAAGGCATGGTCTTGTCGGGCGGCGGGGCGATGCTGCGCAACCTGGATCAACTGATCACCAAAACGATCGAAGTGCCGTGTTATGTGGCTGAGGATTCGTTACTTTGCGTCATCAAAGGGTTGGGCATCGCTTTGGAAAATCTTGATCTGTATAAAAGAACAATAACGCTTTCAAAATAAAATGAAAATCGGCATCGATGCTTCCCGGGCTTTCATCAAACGGCGGACGGGGATAGAAGAGTATTCTTACCAAATAATAAAACACCTGAGAGACAAACTGGATGGTCATCAGGTAATTTTATATGTCAGAAAAAATCAAAAGGTTGATTTTGATCTGCCGGAAAACTGGAAAATCAAAGTCATAAAATGGCCGAGATTGTGGACGCAAGTCGGATTGTCCTTGGAAATGCTTTTTCATCCGGCAAATGTCTTGTGCGTTCCAGCTCACACTGTTCCAATCATCCATCCGAGAAATACGGTAGTCGTAATTCACGGCTTGGAATATGAAATTGTCCCCCAGGCGTATTCTTTTTGGGAAAGAATTTATATGCGTTTCTCGATCAAAAATTCCTGCCGCTGGGCGAAAAACATCATCGCTGTCTCAAAAAATACGAGAGAAGATCTGATGAATCTTTATAAAGTGCCGGGAGAAAAGGTCGCTGTGGTTTATGAAGGATATGAAGAAAATTTCAAATTAGAAATTTCAAATTTCAAAAAAAAATCAAATGACCCAATTCCAAAGCCGTACCTGCTGTTTATTGGAAGATTGGAGGAGCGGAAAAATATCATTGGAATAGCGCAAGCCTTTGAGGTTTTGAAAGAAAAATACAAAATTCCGCACAAGTTAGTTTTGGCGGGAAGGCCGGGCTACGGTTACGAAAAAATCAGGGCGGAAATTGCGGGTTCGCCAATTAAAGACGAGATAATTTTCCCAGGCTTCGTGAAAGACGAGGAGAAATTTTCGTTGATCCAAAATGCCGACGTTTTTTTGTTCCCGACATTCTACGAAGGCTTCGGCATTCCGGTTTTGGAGGCGCAGAGTTTAGGCGTGCCGGTCGTGGTCTCTAATGTTTCTTCGTTGCCGGAAGTGGCGAACGGCAGCGCCGTTCTGGTTGATCCCAATGAACCGGGATTCATAGCCGAGAGGACTTACGCGCTCATTGGCGATAAGGAGTTGAGAGATGATATAATCAAAAGAGGCTATGAAAACGTGAAGCGCTTCAGCTGGGAAAAATGCGCGGAAGAGATGGCGGGGATTTTAAAATAAAATCATGGAAATTTCTAAAACAAAAATAGCTTTGGTCCATGACTTTCTAATCCAATACGGCGGGGCGGAGAGGGTTTTGGAAGTGCTTTGTGAGATGTTTCCGGACGCACCGATCTATACATTGCTCCATAATAAGGAAAAAATGCGCGGAAAATTTTCAGACAGGGAAATTTACACATCTTTTTTACAGAAATTTCCCAAATTTTTAAGGAAGCGATATAAATATTTGTTGCCCTTGATGCCGACCGCGCCGGAAACTTTCGATCTGCGCGATTTCGACCTGGTAATTTCTTCCAGCGGCGCTTGGAGCAAAGGAATTGTTACTCGGCTCAACACGATCCATATCTCGTATCTTCACAGCCCGATGAGATTTGCGTGGGATGTCAATGAAGAATATCTGAAACAAACCCAAATTTCAAATTTCAAATTTCAAAGATTTTTTACGCGGATATTATTGAATTATATAAGAGTTTGGGATAAAGCGGCGGTTGACCGGCCGGACCATCTGATCGCCAATTCGGAATATACGCGAGAGCGGATCAAAAAATATTACGGAAAAGAGAGCAAAGTTATCTATCCGCCGGTGGAAATTAATCAGGAACTAAGCTCCTCGAATTCAAAGAGCTTAGCTCCTGGAGAGAAATATTTTCTCATTGTTTCGCGGCTGTCGCCGTACAAAAAGATCGATGCTGTTGTCGAGGCTTTCAATAAATTGGAATTGCCGCTTGTGATCATCGGTGAAGGGTGGCAGGAAAAATATCTGCGGTCAATTGCCGGAAAAAATGTCCAGATTCTCGGTTGGCAGCCGGAGGACGGAATAAAAGAGTATTATGCCGGCGCCCGCGCTTTCATTTTTGCCGGTGTGGATGACTTCGGAATCGCTCCGGTCGAAGCCATGTCTTACGGCGTGCCGGTCGTTGCGATCCGGAAGGGTGGCGTCAAGGAAATCGTGGAGGAAGGGAAAAACGGAGAATTTTTTGACGCGGCGACGCCGGAAGTGATAGCCGACGGCGTGCGGCGGTTTGCGGAGAACGAGAAAAATTATGACAAAGATTATATAAGGGAAAGAGCAGGGGAATTTAATAAAGACAGATTTAAAAAAGAATTCGGCGAATTCTTAGAAAGCGTTGTAAATTCTAAATTTGAAATTTAAAATTGATCCTGATGAGCATAATCGGACACAAAAAAACACTCAATATCTTAGAAAAACAGATGGCCAATGACGCGGTTAACCACGCCTATCTTTTTGTCGGGCCGGAAAATGTCGGTAAGTTCACGCTGGCTTTGGATTTTGCTCAAAAACTTTCTGGAAGTCACGAAAAAATTAATCCTGACATTGAAATTGTGGCGCCGGAAATTGCCGAAGAAAAGGGAGTTATCAAAAAAAAAGATATCAAAATCGAAAGAATCAAGGAATTGCAACATTGGGCCGGCCTTTCGGCGCAAGTCAAGAAAAAAATCGCAATCATCGATGAGGCTGATCGGTTGACACAAGCCGCGCAAAACGCGCTTCTTAAGATTTTGGAAGAGCCGGGCGAGAACGTCGTTCTGATTCTGGTGGTCCAGAATGAGAAAAAAATTTTACCGACCATAATCTCGCGCTGTCAGAAAATTCGCTTGAGCCCGCTATTGGATGCGGGGATTGCCGAGATGGTCCCGTCGGATGCGGACGACAGGAATGATATAATTTTTTGGTCGCTGGGGCGTCCGGGCATAGCCATACGACTCATGTCCAACCGGGAGGAATTGGAATCTCGGAAAGAATCGGCGAAAGAGTTGGCGGATCTTTTTTCCGGAAGCGCAACCGATCGATTCTCCTTGGCTGAAGCGATGAGCAAGGATGTTTCTCGGGCGGTCGCAAAAATAAATTTTTGGATAGTCATCCTAAGAAGTTCTATTTACGGCAGCAAAGAAAAAATCAGGATTGCCAACTGGAAAAAAATCGATCTAATCGAAAAAATGACGGATAGCCTCAGTTTGATGCGGGAAACCAATGCCAACGTGCGGTTGGTTTTGGAAAATCTATTTCTCAGTTTTTAAAACAAGATGTTTGGAAATAAAAATCAAAACAAAAAAAGAACGGTGGAGCTGCGCGCTGGGACTACGCGTGTGATTTCTTCCAAGAAATCGGCGCCGAATCATCATGCGGATTCTCGCCTGAAACATGTTGCTGCCAAAGTTTTATATATCATCACGGTGTTTGTTTTCTTTGCGGCAATTATTTATATTCTTTTCTTCTCCCGATTGTTGGCAGTTACCCAAATAAACATCAACGGAACAATTAAACTTGACCCAGACGCTATGAAGAAAACGATTGTTAATGATATTTCCGGAAAATATCTGAAATTGGTAGATAGAAATAATATACTTTTTATCAGTACCGGCAAGTTAGGGCGTGACTTGGCGGACAAATTCGATCTTATTGAAAATATTAGCGTTAAAAAATCTTTCCCTAACAAAATTTTTATTTCAATTACAGAAAGGAGGCCGACATTTGTTCTGTGTGGAGGCAGTTGCTACCTTATCGATGAGAATGGCAACACTTTTTCCAAAGTCGATCCCAATTCTCAAGCAATCAAACAAAGCGACTTGCCGATACTGACGGATGACAGCAAAAAAACTATCGGATTGCATGAAAATGTCCTGGATCCCGGCTATATGCAGTTTATTACCGATACCAGGAATCAGCTTGAAGAAGAATTGGGGATTGGGGTGAAGGCGATCCATACTCCCCGAATCGTGTCAGGCGATATCCGCATGACGACGACGGGCGGCTGGACGATTTATTTCGATCAATCGCTCGGATTGCAAAAAGAAACGGATATGTTGAAGGCGGTGCTCAGTCAGGAAATCAATAGGGATAAATGGAACGATTTGGATTACATCGATCTTAGGATGGACGATAAAGTTTATTATAAATTCAAGGATGCCAATTCAAATCAACAAGCTTCTTCCAGCCAACAAGCGGCCTCCAATCAAGGGCAATCGTCCGCATAAAATTAAAGTTTGAAAAAATAAAACAAGGGAACCGACCGGCTCCCTGTTTTTTTATTTGAGACTGCTTTTAGGGAATATGATTCTTTGCGATAGTGTCAAGATCCTGTTGTGTGACGTCGTAGATCAATATTGAAGTTCCCACTTGGTAGGCCGGTTTTTTACCCAGCGCCACGATCCAGCGGTAACTGTCGGCGGCCGTTTTGGTTTTGTCGTACAGGCTGCCTTGCAAAAATTCAGTCGAGATGGCGTACCAGTCGGCTTCGATCGGCCGTTTGGAATCCCACCACATCTCGTATTTATTGCCGAGGTAATAGTTGATGTCAGCCTCGCCGAAATAATCGACTCGTATCTTTTGGATCTCGGGGTGCTCTTCGAGAAAATTTTTCAGGCGTTTCAAGTCCTGGCCCCAGTCGGTATTGGAGTCGGTGACGTAATGGTAGCCGTTCTTCGGGCCGCCCGCCAGTTCGTTGAAGTAGGATAGATAATAAGGATAAACGGCAACGGTTTCAATGATCAGGAATGCCAGTAAAACTCCGATGACCGAGTAAAAGACGATTTTCATATGGTCGCTCTTCACGCGCTTCAGGAAATCAAAGACCTGTTTAGTGGTTAGGATATAGGCGAAAGGCAGGATGGGAAAAAGATGGCGGAAGCCGATGTTCAAATTACTGGTGATGCTGACGTAGGCATAGAGCAGGATAAAGAGGAACATGGAAAATTCCACAATGTTTGTCCGGAGATAATGGGAGATGTAGGCATATTCTTTTTTGAAAAGATTTTTAAAGTTTTTGAAAAAACCAATGATTACGCCGGAAAGCGCAAAGGCTAGGGCGAAAATCATAAAAAACAGATTCGGCAGTGGTTCTTTTATGATGAAGACGGTCGGAAAATAAGCGGGGAAGCTATTTTTGGAAACTTGGCCCATAAAGTAAGCTGTGTTGCCGCCGGAGACCCGTTGGAAAACCATGGCGATACCCAGGAAATATTCGGAAAGCGGTTTTGAGATCGGGTGTTGAGCCATGGCAACCAGAACTTTGTTGGTCAATTGAGTTTGGGCGTTCGAACTGCTGGCGTTAAAGTAATAGTTGATAGTCTCGATCATTTTGTCTTTTGGCATCGCATAAGTGTTGAGGGCATACAGGATCCAGACAACAACCAACGAGAAAAGGACTAAAATTGCTGCCTTGCCGACGTACTCACCCAAAGTTTTCAGACGGTAGCGGAACAGACTTTTCACTTTTGCGCGCGGCAATTTGACCAAAGGATAAATTATTGTAGCCAATCCTAAAACCGGAAAAGCTACAGGCGCCGAAAATTTAGAAAGTTGCATCAAGGCCAGAAAAAAACCGGCCAACCAAACATTCTTCCAGGTCGGGTCTTTGATAAATTTAAAATAAAAATAAAAAGCGAAGAGCATGAAAGCGGCGATGCCTAAATCGGTCGTCACCAGATGATCGTGGCCCAAAATGTTGGGATCAAAAGCAAAAAGCGTGAGTCCGAAAAAGCCAGCCAAAATTCCGTAGGATTCTTTGAGCCAGAAAAAAAGAAACAGGCCGAAAGCAATCGCAATCAAAATAATCGGAATGCGCGCCCAGAAAATTATTTGGTCAGGATTGTTGCCCGAGTGCCACAGGAAACTTTTTCCGGCGTTCCATTCACCGTTGATTTCCGATGTCCAGAAAGATTGCGCGGTATCGAATTTAGGATGGATGATAAGGAGCGGCAGGGCGGCCAGATCTTTTATGAGTGGCGGGTGTTCCGGATTGAGGCGCATGTCGTGTTGGGTAAGATAGCTGTAAGCGGCCGGAATGTGGGCAACCTCATCATAGATGGCGCTGTCGTTGGCGGCATTTAAGACTGAAACGACAAATACAAAAGCCAGGATAATAGCCAATATGATCTTATAATTTTTTTCTAAGAAGTTTTTCATTTAACAATTGCAAAAATTAAAAATTTATTTAAAGACATAATAACTCATTCCGGCCGAATCCCGCATTTTTTCCGGCGACAGATTGGGAAATTTCTGTTCCAACCTATTGATGACGCCGCTGTTTTCATCGACCGCGATTATCTCGAACCGGCTGTTGTTCGGAACGATCTGATTGATACGACTCGAATAGATATAGTGGGTGTTTGGCAAATTAATATTGAAAAGCTCAATTGGGATCCGCTGCATATTTTCGGCAATTATAAACTTTTCTTCCTGAGGCGGAAGCGTTTTGATGTAACTGGAAACTTCCATCAAGTTTTTATCGAAAGCTTGTGCCGTCTGCGGCTGGTTTGCCCAAAAAACGAAATATTTTACGTAATTGAATGCTCCGATGAAAATAAGCATGATAATGACCAAGGAGCGCATGATTTTTTTATACATGTGGCTATATTCGGCGACGTGATCGTAGAGATAGCTGAAAACCATGGCGGCAAAAAGGAAGGCGACTGGCATCGAACCGATCGAACGGAGGGCGTGCGGCAGGCTTTCGTCGCTCAGGAATTCCGGCACGAGCATGATGAAAAACCAAGAAACCAAAAGAACATAAACGTCCAGGCGGGGATCGCGGATTTTGTCTTTGAAACGTAATTTCAGGAAATGTATCAATTGGACGATACTGTAGATCAGGCCGATCAGGAAGGCGATGCCGGTCAGGAAGTCAAGGACTGGATAAGGCGGATAGTTCTGGCGCCAGTTCTGATCGCCCCAGAAATTATATTTCACCAAACTCAAACTTATTGTTTTTAAAAGTTCCGTGGCAAGATGGCCGTGATTGATCTGTGGAGAGAAAACGGAAATTTCCGAGGTGCGGGAAAAAAGATAATCCGGGTGGACATAAAAAGTATAAAGCATCGGCGCGACGATGATGGTTGTGGCGATGACATAAACAATGATCTTTTTCCAGTATTCTTTCAAGAAATTTTCATGTGAAAGAATAAAAGAAATAAGCAATAAAAATAAAATGGCGGGCGCGATGCGGAAGGCGATGTAGGTATGGATGCCCAATCCAAAAAAGGCACCGGCCCAGATGAAGTCCCACCATTTTTTGGTCCGGACAGCTCGAAACAGGAAATAGAAAGCGAAAACTAAAACAAATGGCAAAATAATGGCACGGAAGGCCATCCGACTGAAATTAAGCGGATAAAAAGACACAGCCATCAGAAAAGCGCCGATCAAGCCCACGCTATCTTTCTTGAAAAGTTCTTTGCCTAGGAGATACATTCCCCAAATAGTGAGTGTGCCAAAAATTATGTCGGGCAATTTCAATGCAAGGACGCTTACTCCCATAAATTTGAAAAACAAAGCGATGAGGTTCATCTCCAATCCCTCGCGGCCGTTGTTGGCCGGGTAGAACCATTGGTAATGGCCGGTCGTTTCGGCGGTGTAGGCGTCCATGCCGTTCACCGCTTCATCCGGATAAACTCCCGGCGGCGCCTGATTGATGTGATAGACGCGCATGAACGCTCCCAGGGTGATAATCAAAATGAGCAAGACGTATACCCAGACTTTTTTATTTTTCATTTTTTTAAATTAAAATTTGTTTCTCATATTATACCATGGCAAAACAGTTATCCACAATTCCGGATGGGGTTTGTTTGTGGTATAATTTTGGTATAAAAGATAAAATAAATACAATGTCTGCTTTTGAATTTCCTCAAGATGTTAAAAATGAATATGTTAATAATTTGTTTGATTCTAAAGGTGCGGAGAAGCGATTAGAAAAATATCAAGCTGAAATATCTAAGCAAATCGAAGAACTGGAAAGTCAGGGGATAAAAATTGATCGTAATCAGTTCGTTTTGGATTATGTGAATACACATATTCCATCTGGTGCTGCAAAAAAAATACACGAATCTTTGAGAAAATATTATCAAGAAGAAGATGAAAAGAATGATGATTTGATTAAAAAATACGAAGGCTATTATTACAAGCCAAACGGTAAATACGTAAGGGTGTGGCATGATTCTAAGCGCGGAATGTTTAAAGTTTCGGGGAAAAAAGGACAAGATTTTACGCCGGAAGAATTGAATGATCTTTTAAAGGATTATCCGGAAAAAAAATCGACCAAAGACAAACCGAAAGATCCGATGGCTGTGTTTATCGCAGGCGCTCAAAACTTTGTGAAGCTTCGACTGGATCAAATAAAGGAACTTAAAGGGAAGGATTTGGAAGAAGCAAAGCTTGAGACTTTTACTTTTTCCGATTCGGAAGAATATGTCCAAATTAAAAATGAAAATGATCCTGCCAAGAAAAAAAAGATGCTTGCTGTCATTCTAAAAGGCGATGAAGAAATTAAAAAGGCTTTTGAGGAAAGGAAAAAGCAACTGGGACAAAAACCGGATTCGGATGAACATCTTTTTCAATCTATCGAAGAAGATTTTCATGGCAAGTTGTTGAAGCTTGAAAAGTTAGCTACTAAAAAAGGAAAAAAAAGTAATGTAGAAGTGGGAGAAAAACTGGAGGGAGTTTTACAATCTAAGAAAATAGAAGTGGGGAAATATATAGTATTGTCAGGCGGTGATCTTGGTCCGGTTGAAGAGATTAAAAAAGAAGCGGACGGATCATATTTAATAAAAACAGAAACTTCCGCATATAGGCTGTCGGTAATGGAAGCTGATGTTGTTCCAAATGAACCGCAAGAACCAGAAGAAGAACAAAAATCAGAAGAAGAAAAAAAATTAGAGGAAGATCTAAAAGATCTAGAAGAGCAACTAAAATATGCTAATCGCGAAGGAAATGAAGAAGTAATTGGTGAAATTCAACAGCAAATAGTTGACAAGAAAGAAGAAATTGAAAATTTGAAAAAAAGTGGCATTGAAATTTTTGAAGAAGCTCAAGTTATGGAAGCCGAGGCAAAAGCAGGGACCAAGGAGGAAGAAAAAAATTTAAAACCCAAAGATATAATTGGCGAAGACCAGGACAGAAAAATAACGGAGGCGGGGAAAAGGTTGGAAGAAATGAGGAAAGAATATATAAGAAAAAACGATGAGATGGAAAAACATTCTTCCGTATTCCGCAGATTGTTCGGAATTGGAAAAAGAAACAAGGGCCAGATCGACGAAGAATTCGAAAAGATAAAAGGCGATTATGAAACAGCTTTAAAGACTTACAAGGACGAGTCGATGAAAAATGTGACCAATGAACAGGAAGTGGGGAAAGTAATTGATAAATTCACTAAGGGCGAACACGTAAGTTTGGCGCTTGAAAAAAAGAATTTGCAAGCGGAAAAAGAAAAGGAGCATCTCTCCAGCAAGCTGGTGGGAATTTTTAACAGGGCGGCCGAGATATATCATAATCTATCAACCAAGAAAAAAATCCTAGCTGGCATTGCAATTGCTGGAATTGCTGTCGGTGGTGGATATATCGCGGGTGCGGCCGGAATCGGAGCAACGTCTGCGGGCATATTTGCAAGATTTGCCAGTGGTGCCGTTGCAACTGCTGGCTATAAAGGAAGATTCGATGCCAAAGCGGAACAAAAACGCGATGAAAAAATAGAAAAAGAAAAATCCGAGATGTTGAATAATTCAAAAGTGGAAGGAATGGGTGCGATTGATTTCGATCTGGTGAGCAAGAATCTTGATCAGAAAATTATGACAATCGATAGCGAGATTCAAAATATAAATCAAAGCGCAAAGGGGAGAAATTTGAAGGCACTTATTGCTGGCACGGGAACTTCTTTGTTGTTTGGATATATTGGAAAACATTATTTTGGTCCAGCTATAGAAAAAGTTGTTGATCATTTTAAAAATTGGCATAGTCATGGATCAAATTTTATTCCGCAAGGCGGAGGCCATGAATCTTTGCAAAATTTGAATACCGGAAACGTTACCATAGATCATAAACTCCCGGTAAGCGATTTACTGGTTCACAAAGGCAGCAGTTTGGAAGGAACGCTGATTGAACATTTCAAATCGGCGGGAATGTCCGCGCATGAAGCCGGAGTGAGAGCGCATGAAATGGCGATCGAGTATGCCAATACTCATCCTGTTGATGGAAGTTTGATCCATGGAGGAGCGCATATCCATCTTGGCCTTAATGACACAAAGATTGAAAGCATTACCGGTGATAGTCATTTGGGTACTTTGCACCACGCGGTATCGCATGCCCAGGTTCATCGGCCAGCTGGTTCGGGGGGAACTTATTGGAATAATTTGAAACATAATCCCAACGCACCGCATCCCGAGGGAAATTATACGATGAAAGATTCTATCGCGCCTGCGGATAGCCTGCACCACACTGCTCCTCCGGTTGAAAATTTCAATGTTCACAATACCGTTTTTGAAAAAAGAATGGACGGATTTTTGCAGGACCTGCATAGCCAGGCCAGTCAAATCAACGAAACTATTCAGTATTCGAAAGGGGTCAACACTTACACGGTAGAACAAATGAAAATCTTTAAAGACAGACTTGCCGATCTGCAATTCAGCGGAAGATTCCTTGCGAAATTCAATAACGCGATTTTGGCCGGCCGCAAAGGAGCGGCTTCCAAGGAACTTTTAAACGCAGTTACCAGAGCGATCAAGGAAAACGATAATGACCGGCTGGCTAGCGTCATTACTCTTGTCAAAGGCCTGCTCGGCGATCAAGCTAAACGCAACATCGGCGAAGGTTTGAAGCCGTGGTCTGAACGCGTGGCCCGATTGGCGGTCCAGGCAATAACTAAAAAGTAAAATTTTAAAATAAAAATATTATGGATCAAAATCAAGTTCAACAATCAATAATGGATGAATTGGGATTGGGCGACCTTCCTCAGGCGAAGCAGGAGGAGCTTCTGATCAAAATGACCGAAGTGATTTTAAAAAGGATGTTTGTGGAAACAATGGACAAATTAAGCGAGCAGGATCAGGATGAATACGCCCATTTGATCGACAACCAAGCCGCTCCGGAAGAGGTGGAGAATTTCCTGAAAAGCAAGATTTCCAATTATGACGAGATGCTTCAAAAGATCGTGACGGATTTCAAAGAGGAGATGAAAAAAGAAATTTAATACGTTAAGACTAATTTTATGTCCAATCTCGAACCTATCGAAGAAAAAGATCTGGATTTGGAAGGTAAATTCTTGGGGGAAAAACAGTTAGATAAAGCGGCTGAAATCGGAGAAAACAAACAGGAAGCGGCGCCTGTTCTTTCGCCTGATCAGAAAGCGGAAAGAATCGAAGGGGTTGTTGAAAAAGAAGCGGCTTATGCCAAAATTTTATCCAAAGTGAAAGCGCCGGCAGCGCCTGCGCATGATGAATCTGTCCACGGTGATGCAAAGATGGTCAGCCAAAAAGATGACGTCGAGACAAAGATCGGCACGCTGATACATTTGGCCGAGACCAAGGGCGTTCCGCACGCGGTGAAAGTGGCGCGTCACTTGGATGACAATTACGCGCTGGATGAATTCCATGATCGCTTGCTGGGAGAAGAATTGTATGATGCGCTTATGAAAAAAGGACTGATCAAGGAAGTTTAGATTTAAAATAAACATAAAAATATCTATGGATTTTAATCTGATACTCCCGCCTCTTTTGTGGATAACGGGAACGATAAGTCTGGTGAGCGGCGCCTGGGTGGTATTCCGGAGTTTTTTCGGTTTTCGGGCGCAGATCAATCGATCGATGAATCTGGATCTGGATGTCATCCGGGTTTCGAAAGTTGTGAAACCGAAAGAAGACAATGCCAATAACCGGGAGGAAGTTTGGAAAGAGGAAATTGGAGCGATGGAACAACTCTTGGCTTCGTTAAATTCTCTGCGCGAGAAGAAAAATTTTTTCTATAAGCTTTTGTACGATGAGCCGTACATTTCTTTCGAGATTGCCAATTCTTCCAAAGACGAAGAGATTGTGTTTTTCGTTTCGATCCCGAAAAAATTCCGGGAAAGCGTGGAGAAGCAGATACATAGTTTCTTCCCTAACGCGGTTCTGGAAAAATCCAAAGATTTCAATATTTTTTCTCCCGGCAGTTTTACGGAAGCGGCGATTCTCAAATTGAAGAACAAACATTATTTTCCAATCAAGACTTATGAAAATTTGGAAGTCGATCCTTTAAACGCCATTACTAACGCTTTAAGCAAATTGGATGCGATGCAAGAAGGTGCGGCGGTCCAACTAGTGTTGAAGCCGGCCGGACCGGGCTGGCGTTCAGCCGGGCGATCGATCGCTCATAAAATGCAACAAGGAAAAAGGTTGAAAGATGTTCATAATAATTCGGCCGCTTTGAAGTTTGGAAAAGAGCTGGGCGGCACTTTTTACGATACGCTGATCAGTGCCAAGAAAGACAGCGGCCAATCTAATCCATTTGAGAGCAAAACTGTACAACTGACGCCGGAAGAGCAGGAGTTGGTGAAAAGTGTCGAACAGAAAGCCAGTAAGACGGGGTTTAAGGTGAATATCCGCCTGGTGGCTTCGGCGGCCAGTGCAGAGCGGGCGCAGCAGATTTTGGCGCAACTGGAAAATGCTTTTGCTCAATTTGAGAATTCGGACACCAATTGGTTTCAGATCAAGAAGCGGGTCAAGAAAAAAGACATTGCTTATAATTTCATCTTTCGTAATTTTGAGGAAGAAAATTCTATAATTTTAAACACCGAGGAAGTGGCGAGTATTTTTCATTTACCGATTTCCGTCACGGAGGCGCCCAAGATCAAATGGCTCAAGTCCAATGCCGCACCGCCTCCGGTGGACATCCCCAAAGAAGGATTGCTTTTGGGGTTCAATGATTACCGTGGCGTCAAAACGGAAATTAGGATGACGGACGATGACCGGCGCCGTCACATCTATACGGTCGGCCAGACCGGTACCGGTAAATCGACATTTCTCCAGGAGATGGCCAAGCAAGACGCCCGCAATGGTAAGGGCTTGTGTTTTATCGATCCCCATGGCGATGCTATTGAAGATATTTTGACCGCCATTCCAAAAGAGCGGGCGGAAGATGTCATCTTGTTTGATCCGGCTGACATTGAACGGCCGTTCGGACTGAATCTTTTGGAATATGATCCGACCAAGCCGGAACAGAAAACCTTTGTCATTAATGAGATGATTGGAATTTTTGATCAGTTGTACGATCTCAAAGCGACCGGCGGTCCGATGTTCGAACAATATATGCGTAATGCCATGCTGCTCATTATGGACGATCCGGAAACTGGTTCGACGCTTCTGGAAATCTCCAAGGTTTTGGCGGACGAAGATTTTCGTCAGTTGAAACTTTCCCGGTGTCAGAATCCGATCGTCGTGGATTTCTGGACTAAGGAAGCGGAGAAGGCTGGCGGGGAAGCGGCACTGGCCAATATGGTTCCTTACATTACTTCCAAACTTACCACTTTCATTTCCAATGATATGATGCGGCCGATTATTTCTCAACAGAAGAGTACGATAAACTTTCGCGAGGTTATGGATAAGAAAAAAATTCTGCTGGTCAATCTTTCCAAAGGTAAGATCGGAGAAATTAACGCCCGGCTTCTGGGTATGGTTGTTGTCGGAAAAATTTTAATGTCGGCTCTTTCACGCGTGGATACTCCGGAAAGCGAGCGAATCGACTTCTATCTTTATATGGATGAATTTCAAAATGTGACCACCAATTCAATCGCGCAGATTCTTTCCGAAGCGCGCAAATACAAGCTCAATCTGATCATCGCTCACCAGTTTATCGCACAGCTTAAAGAAGAAATTTCCAAGGCGGTCTTCGGAAACGTAGGTTCAATCTGCTCTTTCCGGGTCGGGGCCGAGGATGCGGAATTTTTGGAAAAGCAGTTTGCGCCCGTCTTTACGGCTAATGATTTGGTGAACGTGGATAACCGCAACCTGTTTGCCAAGCTTTTGGTCAATAATGCGTTGAGCAAACCGTTCAACATGAAAACTTATCCGCCGTCCAAGGGCAGTCAAGAAGTTGCCAACGCGCTCAAAGAATTATCCCGCCTGAAATACGGCCGCGACAAAAATATCGTCAATCGGGAAATTATGGAGCGGACGAAGAGGAAGGCAATGGATCCTTCCTTGTAAGACATCATACTTATGCGGTTAAAAGATAAAAAAACATCCCGATTTCTCCGGGATGTTTTTAATTAACCCGGTAAACCACCCGCGTTAGCGGGTGTGTGCGTTTAGAGCGTTAGCTCTTGGAATATAATAAAATCACCAACTAGACAGGAGGTGATTTTATGTTGACCAAACTCTACAAACTCGAACA
>JAJYJP010000084.1 GCA_021789395.1 bacterium
ATAGTTTTAATGTGCTTTGGCATGAAAATCGGCGGGCGGGCATCAAGATCGAAGGTCGGGAATCCGAAATCGGGTATTTGGGCGAGATCAATCCGTTGATTTTGGCCGATTTCGATATTCACAAGCGGGTGGCAATGTTTGAATTCGATTTGAAAGAACTGCGACAGGTTTCGGAAATAGAAAAAGTTTACGTTCCGATCAGCAAATATCCGACTGTGGCGCGCGACATTTCAATGCTGGTCGACAAATCGGTCAAGGTAAGAAATATTTTGGATATTATTCACAAAGCTGGAGGAAAACTAATCGTCGATGTTGAATTGTTTGATATTTTTCATAAAGAAGGGCAGAACAGTTTAGCATTTCGGATAATATTTGGTTCCGCTGAACGGACTTTGGACAGCAAAGAAGTTGAAGAATTAATGGAAAGAATAATTTCAGGCTTGGAAAAATTAAATCTTACAATTAGAAAATAATGAAGGAAATTCCAAAACAATACGATTTTAATAAAAGCGAGGAAATAACTTACGAGCTTTGGGAAAAAAGCGGGCTTTTTAATCCCGATAACGTTAAATCATTGCGCAAATATTCCAACGTTCTGCCGCCGCCCAATGCCAATGGTGAGCTCCATGTGGGTCATGCCAGCGGTTACGCCGTGATGGATATTTTTGCGCGTTATAACCGGATGCAGGGCAAAAAAGTTTTGCTGCTTCCGGGAAAAGACCATGCCGGAATCCAGACCCAGGTGGTTTTTGAAAGAAAAATCAAAGAAGATCGCGGTATCAGCCGTCACGATCTGGGACGCGAGGAATTTTATCGCGAGTGTTATGATTTCACTAAAAGCAATTCCAACTACATGCGCAGCCAAGAAAAAAGGATCGGTATCAGTGCCGATTGGTCGCGGGAAAAATTTACGCTTGACTCGGATGTTTTGAAAACGGCGATGGAAACTTTCGTGAAAATGTATGAAGATGGCTTGGTCTACAAAGGAAAAAGAATAATCAACTGGTGTCCGCGTTGTGCGACAGCCCTCTCGGATTTGGAAGTGGTCCATCGGGAAAAAGAAAACAAGTTTTATTACATCAAATATCCGCTGAAGGATTCCAAAGAATTTATCACGGTCGCGACCACCCGGCCGGAAACGATGTTGGGCGATACGGCCGTAGCGATTAACACCAATGATAAACGATATCTTCCGTATTTGGGCAGCACGATCGTCTTGCCGCTCGTCGGCAGGGAGATTTCAATCATTGCTGATCGCAGGATTGACGCGGAATTCGGAACCGGTGCGGTAAAAATCACGCCGGCTCACGATCCGTTGGATTGGGAAATCGGCAAGGATCATAATTTGGAAACGATCCAAGTGATCGATGAGAAAGCGAAAATTACCAAAGAAGGCGGAAAATACGAAGGTCTCGATGTTTTGGAGGCGCGCGAGGCGATTATAAAAGATTTGGACGAGCTGGGACTTTTGGAAAAAGAAGAGGCGATTCCGAGTAATGTTTCGGAATGCGAGAGGTGTAAGACTACGATCGAGCCGCTCGTTTCCGACCAATGGTTTGTCAATGTTGACGCTAAAAAATATTCCCTCAAAAAAGAAGCGCTCAAAGCGATCAAGGCTGGAAAAATCAATTTCTATCCGGAAAACTTCAAAAAGATAATGATCCAGTGGCTTACGAATTTGAACGACTGGTGCATCTCTAGGCAGATTTGGTGGGGACCGCGCTTCCCGGTCTGGTACAAAGGAGACAAGATTTATGTCGGATTGGAGTCTCCGAAGGGTGAAGGCTGGGTTCAAGATGAAAATACTTTTGATACTTGGTTTACATCCGGCCAGTGGGCATACACGACTTTGGAATTTCCGAAAGGAAAAGATTTTAAAAATTTTTATCCGACCGACACGATGATAATGGGGCGAGATCTTATATTTTTATGGGCTTCCAGAATGATCATGCTTAGTTTGTATAGGACAAAAAAAGTACCGTTCAAGAATTTATATTTTACTGGATTGGTTCGGGATAAGTTTGGACAGAAATTTTCCAAGTCCAAAGGAAACGGAATCAATCCCTTGAAAATGATTGAAAAATTTGGAGCCGATGCTTTGCGCCTGAGTTTGGTAATGGACATAACTCCTGGTCAGGATTCAAGGCTTTCGGAAGAAAAAATTGAAAGTTATCGCAATTTTGTCACCAAGTTATGGAACATATCCCGCTACGCGGCTCTTTCCGATGAAAATTTTGAACTGGTTGAAAAGATAAGCGTCAGGGATATTAAGACACTGTCCGACAGATGGATAGTTTCAGAGACTCAGAATTTGGTAAAAGAGGTCACAAAAGCCTTTGAAAAGAAAAACATTTCGTTGGCGCAGGATCATCTGCGGAAATTTACTTGGGACGAATTTGCCGATTGGTATGTGGAAATAAATAAGATTGAAAAAAATACAAGAATCTTGGGTCATGTCTTGGATAAAATACTGAGGCTGTGGCATCCGTTCACCCCGTTTGTGACGGAAGAAATTTACGGAATCATGACGGGCAAAGAGAAAATTTTAATGGCGAGCGAGTGGCCGAAGCCGAGCGTTAAGTTCATTGACAAGAGAGCCAAAGACGGCTTTGAAGATCTTAAAGATTTGATAGCCAGTATCAGGAATATCCGGACTGTTTATCATATCAATCCAAGTGAGACTATCGAAGCGCACGTTGCGAAGATTGACGAGATTCCGCTGATTGAGAAATTGGCAAAAGTAAAAATTATCACCGACAAAGAAAGTGCCAGGATGATTCCGGTCGCCAGCAGGAAGCGGATTATCAATTTGAATATTGCCAAATTCATCGACGTTCAAAAAGAAATAAGTGCGTTGGAAAAAGAAATAAAAAACTTGGAAAATCTGGCGGACAAGAATGAGGCGATGCTGAAGAATAAAAAATTTGTCCAAGGCGCACCGAAAGAGGTGATTGAAGCGACGAAAAAACGGGCGGAAGAATATCGGGAAAAAATTGAAATAAACGAGGAATTAATTTTGGGACTGAAAA
>JAJYJP010000085.1 GCA_021789395.1 bacterium
TTGAAATTGAAAATTGTTTGAAAATTGATAATTGTAAATTGAAAATTATCAATTATTGTGGTTGAAAAACTAGCCGAAAAAATCGGAGTAAAATTTAACAATCTCGATCTTTTACAGCAAGCCGTGACGCACCGTTCCTATCTGAACGAACATCGCGATTATAAGCTTGACCATAATGAGCGCCTTGAATTTTTGGGAGACGCCGTTTTGGAATTGGTAGTGACGGAATATCTGTACGAAAATTATCCCAATCCCGAGGGCGAGCTGACCAATTGGCGGGCGGCGCTGGTCAATGGCGAGATGCTGGCTTCGATTTCTAAAGAGTTGGGTGTGGAAGAATTCTTGCTAATGAGCAAAGGCGAGACGAAAGACACCGGAAAGGCTCGCCAGTATCTTTTGGCCAATGCCTTTGAAGCGATTACCGGATCGATCTATATGGACCAAAAAGAAAAAGGTTACAAGGTTGCCAAAGAATTTATTTTGAAAAATGTTATCGTAAAACTTCCGGATATTATCGAAAAGAAATTGTATATGGATCCTAAAAGCCGATTCCAAGAAGCGGCGCAGGAAGAATCGGGAGTGACTCCGATCTATCGGGTGTTGGAAGAAAGCGGTCCGGACCATGCCAAAAAGTTTGTTGTAGGTGTTTATTTGGAAGACGCGCTGGTAGCGAAAGGGGAAGGCTCTTCCAAGCAGGAAGCGCAAAGAAACGCGGCGGCGGAAGGATTGAAGAAAAAGAATTGGTAAAAATATTTTACTTAAAAATAAAGACCGGACACCCAAATGAATGCGATGCCCGGTTTTTTCTTTTCTTGCTTCTTTTTTTATTTTTTAATGTCGCCTCCTTTCCCAACCTGGAATTCGGGTTGCCCATCCGACGGACGGGGAGTAAGGGGCTTTCCCTCCGTGCGTGACAATGCATCTGTTATTTCTTTAGGACTCATTTTCTCAACCTCCTCCTTGATATAGCGGCGATGCCACTTTGAATTTATAAAGGCAAGAACTAATTTATTTAATAAATATCAGGAATAATTCGATTTGTCAAACCAAAAAGGCTCTATACTAATTAGTGTGGTGGATAACTAAAGAAGTGGTAGGATTTAAGCGCTAAACCTTAATTTCCCACCACCTCTATGCAAAAAGATATCAAAAAGCTGCTAGGACTGCAATATGTCCTGGTTGATTCCTGGGAGATCAGTGACCAGGAAATCATAGTCAAAATCCGCAGTCCGCGCACCAGCTGTATGTGTACACACTGTACCAATACGACCAGAAGAATCCACCAGTACAAATCCAGAAACATCTTGCACACTGTATGGCAGGATAGAAAAGTCATTCTGCATTTAAAAGTCAGACGGTTCTATTGTAATCTCTGCAAGAAAGCTTTTACGGAATATATTCCGGGCTTAGACAGAAGAAGGACTACGGATAATTTTCGAAATATCCTGATCAAAGAGATATCCGGAAAAAGCTTGAGCCATGTAAGGCAAACTAACGCAATTTCAGTTTCATCCTTGTATTCAGTACTACGCGAGAATCATGAAAAATTCAAAGAAATCGATTGGGAAAAGCAAGGAGAAAAATTTGTGCTAGGCATCGATGAACACAGCTACCGTGGGCATGATCTGGTGCTCACTGCGACCAATATCACAAAGAAAAAGCTGTTAATGATTGGCCGAGACGATACTTTGAAAACATTGACTGAATTCCTGCAAAAAGCCGACCAGAAGCGAATTTCTGAGGTCTGTATCGACATGAAGATGGGATATCGAAACGTGATCGAAAGAGAACTACCAAAAGTGAAAATCACGGTGGATAAATTCCATGTCATTGCTTATGCCAACAAAAATTTGGATGAGGTCAGATCTATTCTGGTAACAAAAAACCATGGCTTCAAAGCCAGAAGGTTGCTATTTAAAGGAAAGGAAAAGCTGAATGAAAAAGAAAAAACCAGACTGGATAATTTATTTAAAAAATTCGAGAGGTTCCCTTCGTTGTACCAAGCCTACTTCATCAAAGAAAAACTACGGGATTTTTACAGGCTGAAAAACAAGAGTGAGGCTAGGAAAAAATTCAATCTATTGCTCATCTATTGCGAGAATTCACAATCAAGATACATGAAAAATTTCGGCAAAACTCTTTTTAGATGGAAAGAAAATATCCTGAATTACTTTGATAACTATTCCACCAATGCTTTTACGGAAGGCGTGCATACCAAGATCAAGATGATCAAAAGAATGTCGTTCGGATTCAGAAATATTGATAATTATATCGCAAAAGTAACCCTCGCTTTCATACCACTTTTTATGTTAATTCAACACACTATTTGTTAAAGAGCCACCAAAAATTTCATTAATTTACAAAAATATAGTACACTAGAGTAGAAGACAACCTATGTTTCTAAAACGGCTTGAAATTTCAGGATTCAAATCTTTTGCCAACAAAACAATGTTGGATTTTTCTCGTGCCGAAAACGGCGTGAAAGGCGTAACGGCGATCGTGGGACCGAACGGTTCCGGGAAATCGAACATTGCTGATTCGATGCGCTGGGTGATGGGCGAGCAGTCTATGAAAAATCTGCGCGGAAAAAAGTCGGAAGACATTATTTTTGCCGGATCGGGAAAGAAAGCCCGGCTGGGCAGCGCCCAGGTCTCTTTGATTTTCGATAATTCCGACAAAAAAATTCCTTTGGAGTTTGAAGAAGTTTCCATTGCGCGGCGGATCTTCCGGAGCGGCGAAGGCGAGTATTTGATCAACAGATCGCGCGTCCGATTGCAAGACGTGATCGATCTTTTGGCCAAAGCCGGCATCGGCAAAGAAAGTTATTCCATCATCAACCAAGGCATGGCGGATGCCGTGCTTAATGCAACGCCATTGGAACGCCGGACAATCGTGGAAGAAGCGGCGGGAGTCAAACAATACCAGATCAAAAAAGAACGGTCTCTCCGGAAATTGGAATCGACGCGGGAAAATTTGGATAAAGCCAGAAGCCTGGCGGAAGAAATC
>JAJYJP010000086.1 GCA_021789395.1 bacterium
CACACTTGCGGACTAATTTATATAATTGTATAATTTAAAGGTCAGTAAAATTCACTGGCCAAAAATCAAAAAAATGGAAGAAAAAAACAAAGATAAAAAAGAAGAAGACAATTCTGAAAAAGTGGAAGCGCTCCGCCAAATGATCTACAACGCAGAAAAGACTCTTCAAGGCGCCAAGGCCATGCTGCTTCAATTGGAAGGCAAGAAGAAAGTCGGCCGCAAAAGGAAAGTCACAGAAGAAGAAAGCGAAGGCAGAATCATCGAAGGAACTTTTGACGGACAAATTATGCTCGGCACGGACGGCAAACAATATCCGGTTCCGGCCAACTACGCTTCAAAATCAAAATTGGTCGAAGGAGATTTGCTTAAACTTACCATAACGCCGGACGGATCTTTCATTTACAAACAGATCGGACCGGTTGAAAGAAAAAGGATGATCGGGACCGTCAATCAGGACGCCGAAGGAAATTATTTTGTTATGGCCGAAGGAAAACCGTACCGCGTGCTTCTGGCCTCCATCACTTACTTCAAAGTGGAACCGGGTGATGAAGTGACCATAGTTACCGCCCGAGACATCGATTCCGATTGGGGCGCGATCGAAAACGTCATCCAAAAAGGAAGGGGTTTTAATTTCGGAAAAAACAAAAAAGAAGATGCGAGAGAAGAAGGAATAATCGGCGAAGCGGACAACAAAGGAGATGTGGATGCGGACAATAACCAGTCCGACGACAAAAAATCAATCATAGACGAGTGGCTCCCCGACCTGGAAGAGCTAAAAAGAGAACTTAACAGCGATCCAATAAACATAAACTAATAATAAACAATATGGAAAATAGCGCGACCCGGACATCAGTTCTGGAAAAGTTTCCAGTTATCGAGCAATTCGTTAAATTTGCCTTGATCGGGGTTTTGAATACCGGAGTCGATCTGGTAATTCTCAACATTGAAACCATATTCACCAACATCAAACAAGGTTTCGGATATGCCATCCAGCAAGGCATTGCATTCGTAGTGGCCGTGACTGTCAGTTATTTTTTAAATAAATACTGGGCTTTCCAAGATAAATCCAAAACGCAGGAAGGAAGAAAGTTTTCCCAATTTCTCATTATCAGCATAATAGGAGGGCTCATAAATGTTACCGTGGCAACTCTGGCCGTAACTTATCTGCAAAATCCGGTCAATCACTTGTTTCACCTTTCGCTTTCTGCTCAGATTTGGGTTAGCCTCGGCGCTTTGTGCGGCACTGCCATCGGACTCATCTGGAATTTTATCGGATATAAATTCATCGTTTTCAAAAAATAATCTCATTTTTCTTGGACAAAGCTGCTCTTCCCGGGCAGTTTTTTGTATGCTATAATTACTATGAAAGGGGTACCGTAAATAGGTACTCTTACTTAATTAAAAAATAAGTATGTCTTCCACTCTCTACCGCAAATACCGTCCGAAAAATTTTTCGGAAGTTATCGGACAAAAACACATCGTCCAGACGCTTTCCAACGCCATAAAAAATGATCGCGTCGGACAAGCCTATCTTTTCACCGGACCGCGCGGCACGGGCAAGACTTCGATTGCCAGAATTTTCGCCAAAACGATCAATTGTGAAAATATCAAAGACGCCGACAGTTGCGAAAAGTGCGACTCCTGCAAGATTATCAACGAAGGAAAATCTCTCGACATTATCGAAATTGACGCCGCCTCCAATACGGGCGTGGATAATATTCGGGAGCTGCGCGAAACTATCAATCTTCCGCCCACCTTGCTCAAATACAAAGTCTACATTATCGACGAGGTACACATGCTTTCCACTGGCGCTTTCAATGCGCTTCTCAAAACCTTGGAAGAGCCGCCGACCCACGTCGTCTTTATTCTCGCCACCACCGAGATTCACAAAGTCCCAGAAACGATCATCTCACGCTGCCAGCGTTTTGATTTTGTCCGCCTCCCTATCCAGAACATCATCGAAAAATTATCCCTTATTACCAAGAATGAAAAAATTAAAATCGACAAAGATTCCCTGGAAATGATTGCCATCGCCGCCGAAGGCGGAATGCGCGACGCGGAAAGTCTCTTGGGGCAAGTCATCGCCCTGGAAGATAAAAATATCACCGTGAAAGAAGTGGAAGAAATTCTAGGAACGGCTGACCGAGAAAACGCCGCCGAAATTTCCGAAAAAATCATTACTGACGATCCAACCGGAGCCATCCGCCAAATCAATGAACTTTTGGAAAACGGTTATGATCTCCAGGTCTTCAATAAGACAGTCATCAATTACTTGCGCCAACTGATGCTTTTAAAAATAAACTCCGAACTGAAATCTTCTTTTTCTTACGAGCTGACCGGCGAGCAGTTGGAGAAGATATTAAAGCAAGCGGAAAAAGCAGAACTGGCAAAAATCATGCGGACAATCAATCTTCTTATTGACGCGCAAAATAAGATCGCGTCTTCAATGCTTCCACAACTGCCGCTCGAAATTGCCATAATCAAAGCCACGCACACTTTGCCAAACGAGCAACCGGAAACTTACAGCAAGCAACAAATCGATAAACAATCCGCGCGGCCGGCAAATACCCAAGCGAAATCTTCCGAATTATCTGCTGCCGATCGCAAAGTCAAGATCTATCCGCCAGAACAGGAATTGCCAAGCGTTTCCGAAGATTCCGGCAAAAAAATAGATATTTATGAAGTAAAAAATAGTTGGAGCAAACTCCTGGAAGACATCCGCCCCTACAATCATTCGTTAAAAGCCCTCCTCTCCAACTGCAGAATCGCCAGCGTAGAAAACAAAGAGATCGTCCTAGCAACGCCTTACGATTTTTACAAAGAAAAACTTAATGATCCGGCCAACCGATTGACAGTCGAGCAGGTGTTTGATAAAATTTTAGGGTCAAAAATTTCCATCAGAGCCGTTACCAACAAGGAAGCCGGAATCAAAGACATGCCGCAAAAAGAAATGGAAACACGATCGGAAGGCGTCCAAGATTCCCTTCTGAATTC
>JAJYJP010000014.1 GCA_021789395.1 bacterium
CGCCGATCAGCCTCAAAGTTTCCGCCAGGACGATTCTTACTGCCGTTATAAGGCTTAATCTGGCTTTTGTCAATTCCAAATTTTCCTCGTCGATCACCTTGCAAGCATTGTAGAAAGAATGGAATTTATCTGCTAATTTGATGGCGTAATATGGCAATTTATGGACATCATAACTTTGGGAAATTTCTTCCACGAGTTCCGGAAATTTATCCAGTTCTTTCATAAGGCTGAGCTCTTTTTCATGTACCAATAAGCCGAGATCCACATCGTCCGCATCTTGCATGTTAATGCCTGTTTCTTCCGCCTTGCGGATGATGCTTGAAATTCTGGCATGGGCGTATTGGACATAAGGCCCTGTCGCTCCTTCAAGCTTTATGGATTCATCGATATCAAATTCTATTTTCGTGCCAGTGGAATATTTAAGCATTGTGAATTTCAAAGCTCCCAAAGCAATCGATAGCGTATTTGGAGAATTTGGAAATTTTTCGGCAACTTTTGAATTAATAGAACTAATAAGGTCACGAGCTAAAATCACATTCCCCTTTCTTGATGACATTCCTTCCCCGCTTTTTAAAGTTACAAATTCGTATCCAACATGTATCATCTTTTTATGGAATCCATACAGTTCCAGAATCTTGAATAATTGCTTGAAATATAAGCTTTGCCTGATATCAACAACATAAATACTTCTATCTATACTAAATTTTTCAAATTTCTTTATTGCTAAAGGAATATCTTTTAGTCCATATAAGGCACTGCCATCTTTTCTGACTAGAACAAGAACCCCTAAACCATATTGCTCAAGATTGGCAATGATAGCCCCTTCACTTTCTTCAACAACCTTTCTTTTTAAAAGCTCTGGAATTAATTTCTTTCCTTCTATTTCTTCTTCACTTTCATAAAAATACACATCAAACTTAGCGCCAAGCAGATCATATATGGATTGAAATTCGTCTAATGACCATTGACGGGTTTTTCCCCAAAGATTTACCAACTCTTCATTGCCAGCCTCAAACTCATTTTGAAGATCTTTGAATTCTTTTTCATATTCAGGATTTTTTTCAATCGCTTGAACAGCTTCTGTATAGACCTTGCCTAAAAATTCCGCTTTATTTGGAATAGCATCCAAATTTTCTTCCCCATGAAACTTTTTTATTCCCCACAAGCATTTCGCAATGTGAGATCCAGTATCCCCAATGTAGTTTGCAGAAGTAACTTCAAACTTCGCTTTTTTTAAAATTTCAACTATCGAAGATCCTATCAATACATTCCTCAGGTGTCCTATGTGAAATTCCTTATGCGTATTCGGCTGGGAATATTCAACCATCACTTTTTCTTTTTTAGTATCACTACTACCAAAATTTTCTTTTTCCTCATTTATCTCCGCTATCTTGTCCTGCAGATATTTTTCAGACAGATAAAAATTCAAATAACCCGGCTTAGCAATTTCTATCTTGGAAAAATTTCCGCTCATCGGAGATTGAACCTCCGATACTCCCTCGGACGCCTCGAGGTTCAACCTCGAAACTAGCATCTCGGCGATTTCCATCGGACTTTTGCCGGCTAATTTTGCCAAAACCAAAGAAATATTGGTCGTATAATCCCCGAATTTCTCATCTTTCGGATGATCCACACCGATCTCAGGAACCTCAAAAGCCGGAAAAACATCTTCCTGTTGAAGGCTTAAAATAGCCAGTTTTATGATTTTTGCGATTTCATGCTTCATATATATCGATTCTAACCTATCAAAGAAAAAAAATAAAGAGCAAAAACCGAGATTGGATCTCGGTTTTTGCCAGTTCGAATAATTAGACTTCGGAATTAGAGAGAGTATGATGATTTAATTCGGCGAAACTTCCCGCCAGTTTTTGTCCGGCGGACAAGCAGGACATGTCGTGTCGGAACAAGAATTGACTCCGCTATTTTGACATATGGATTGGGCTACGACCGATGACGCTCCGCAATTGTCAGTTTTTATGCAGACCCATGGATTAGTCTTTACGGTTGTCCCGCATACGCCACAAGCCGCATCATTTATACAACTGTAAGTGTAGGTCGATGGCAAGCAAATCGCATTATTAAAACTATCTGTCGGCCACGCCGGACCGACCCAATAACCCCCGTTGTTGCTCATATACGGCATGACGCGCCAATAATATACTCCGCCTGGCTGCAAAGAAGAATTATTGATCGTCAAAGAGAATGGGGGCGGAGGCGAAGTGGCAGTTAAAGTGATCGCGCCAACAGGGTTGCCATAAACAAAACCAGATTGAACATAAAAATCTAGCGTGCCAGAAGTCGCTCCAACCACATTAAAATTCGGCGTTGAGCCTGAAGCAACTGCGCCATTCAGAGTAATGGCTCCTAAAAAAGTCGAGCCGGAACAAGTATAAGTGTTGCCAAAAAGACTGGCCGCAGTTGCTGTGCTATAGCCATAAACCTTAAGCTTATTACCGGAGGCAATGATTGTCGATATTCCGCAATCGGCATTTTTAGTTACGCCGAACCAAGCATTGTATGTGATTGAAGGAATAATTACCGATCCGGTAGCCGTGGCCCCCGCAATAGTGATTGTCTGAGTTGGGACCGATGTTCCCGGATTACAAGTGGACGGCCCCCAAAAGCTAAAGGTTCCGGACTGATTATTCATAGTAATACTGTTGCCCGATGCACTAATGGCCGTTACTGGACACCCTATGGAACTTCCAGAAACCGAAGTATGAAGTGTCGGATATAGCGTTCCCGTATCAACCTTTACGGAAGAAAAGGCCGGATCGGATGCCACTTGCACCCGATAAGCATCCTCCGTTCCTCCGGATACGGACCAGTTTAGCGTAGTTTGCAATCCATTGGCGGAAAAAGTTGCAGGCTTAGTGGAAACCGTAGTATTGACCCAGGCCGGATGATTCCCGGATGATTCTTGGCATGCGGCAAATGCAAAGTTGAAAAATGCCAAAGCGATGAAAAAGAATGATCCGATCAGGACATAAATTTTTATTTTATTTCGCATATTTATATGATATACCTCAAAGCCGATCTTAACAAAAGCAGTTATCCACAATTCAAAACAAATTCAAGATGTTGGAATGGAAAATCAAAGTGGCCAAAAGCCCGCCAATGATCCAGGGCGAGAACGGGATGGTTTGGTAAACACACAGTTCTTTGATCCCTCTTTCCTGGGCATATTTTTGAATAATTTCAACTTGTTTCTTATCCAAGCCTTCGGGGCGCAAAACACCCAGCCGCGTGAATGTTTCCGAAATGCTCTTGATTTCTTCAATTGTTTTTTCCGTCAGATTCATCTTTTCAGCCAATTCAGCAATAGGAACAACTTCCAAAGAAAAATTATCCGTATAAAACTCAAAAAGCATAAAAATCAAAGCGAAAAAACCCGAGTGCCAGATGAAGCTAACTGTCCCGAAAGAAAAATGAAGATAGAATTTAACAATAAGAATATAGAGCGTCAAAATCAGGATGAATCTGGAAAAATCTTTGAATAATCTTTTTTTGTCATGGATCCGTTCCCTGAATTTGCCCCTTTTATCTTTCAAAATAGAGGACATATTTTTCATGAATCCGCGCTTCCCGCTTTCAGAGATAAAATCTTGTATGAAAAATAAGATGGATTTTAAAAATATGAAATATAGGAGCAGCATGAAAGAATTCACCAAAAAAGAAAAAGCCGGAAAATAGGCCAAGTAACTTTTGCTATAAAATTCCAAAGGCAAAAGAAAAGAGAACAAAGCGAACAGCTTTGCGTCTCCTGCCGGCCAGATCCCCCATTTCCATAGCGCAAAACTGACGACCAAAGCTATGCCGGAGTTTATCAAAACATCTTTCAAATATGCAACCGATATATTTCCGCTGAACCAAAACGCCAGAAACAGAACAAGCCCGAGCGAAGCTCCCAGGATTATAAACTTATTTTTTATTTTTTTATGCCTGATATCATCCACAACCACAAAAAAGCTCAGGGACAAGACCAAGCCGATGAAAATATACTCAAACATTTTTAATTTTGCTTATTATTTCTTTTTTGTCGGCAAAGATCGGATATAATTCTTTTTCATCATAAAATTTACCGGCTCCATACAGCCCGGCACAAATATCAAAAAGAGAGCATGCTTTGCATTTTTCCGCTTTTTTATAATTCCAATCAACCTGCTCAACCCTGCCGCGCTGATCAAGGAAGTATACTACTCGGTTTTCTTTCTTGACCATCTTTCGAGTTTCGGTGGAAGCATATTCAAAATCAGTCAGATAACACAATGGCACCCGTTCCACGCGAAAAGTTTTTTTGTTGACATCCAAGAATTCCAAGGCTTTATGCAATTCCAATTCAAAATCATTGAGTCTTGGAATGGTTTGCGGATTCTCAGCCGCCCGATTCATATGCGGATCCAAATTGTTGAAAACAAAATGTTTCACAAAAGGATATTTTCTCACCATCCATTCGACCGTTTGCGAAAGATGCTCAGCATTATATTTATTGATGGCGGTGTTTATATCCACAGTTATTCCGCCCAGCCTCGATAAATTATCCAGAGTTTTCTTGATGTTTTTTAATGAATCCGGATTGCCCGATATTTTAGCTTGGATTTTATCCTTATAAGAATAGGCCGACAGATGGATGTGTTTCAGTCCGGCATCTTTCATTTTTTTCAAATATGCCAGGCTGGAAAATTTTTGCCCATTGGTTATGATTCTGGTCTCCAACTTTTTGGAATCGCAATACTCGATGATCCTGTCCAGATCCGAAAAAAGCGTCGGCTCACCGCCGGAAAAAATTATTCCTTCATATCTGTCCCTGATCAGCGCATCCACCTCCTTTTTGGCCTCATCCAATGACAAGGCATTCCGATTTTCCGGATTGGAACAGATGATGCATTTTTGATTGCATCGGCGCGTCAATTGGATGTAGCCCAGTTTTGCCATTTTTAATGCCTAGTTATTAAATTCATCAAATCCATAGAGAGTGGCGTAGTTCCGCGCGATTCCCACGCAGATCGAACCGAATCTGCATTTCTTGCATTTTTCCGTCCTGACATTGTAGCATTGGAAATCTTCCGTCCTGACAAGCTCGCGTTCCAGGTTCAATGGATTTTTCAAAAACTTCAAAGACTCTCTGTCCAAGAGACAAAACGGAAAGCCGGGCATGCCGCAATGCGGAAAAAATACTTCCAAGCCATAGCTCTTACAAACTTTCAGCGCTTTTTCCAAAAAAGGCACCGTCTCTGAAATCTTGGGAATAATTTCCTTGTTTTTCATGCAATCCCCCACGGGATACACGAAAGTAAAATAAAGTTTTTTTGTCTTGGGAAATGAACCATGGATAAATTGTACATAGCTTTCCATATCGGCATAATTCAAGGCATTGATAGTATGGTTGAAAAACACTTCCACGTCATATTTGGATATCTCATCTATTCCTTTTATCGCTTTTTTGAAATTTCCTTTGGTGGAAGTCAGCTGATCATATTTTTTCTCGATATGCGAATGGAAGCCGACCATCAAAGAATCGACTCCCGATCCGGCCAATTTTTTGGCATATTCTCTGTCGGACAATCCGGTCGCGTTTGTTTGAATTTCCACTTCCTTGATACCCTTGCTTTTTGCGTATCTGACAAGCACCGGAAGCTCATTGAGCAAAGTCGGCTCTCCGCCGGTAAGGATGATTTTGTCCATTCCCGATTTTACCGCGTCATGTATTTCTCGCACGACATCATCCAGAGGAAATTTTTCGAGATCGGCATATTTTTCTTCCAAAAAACAAAATTTGCATCTGTAATTGCAGATCAATGGAAGCCGTATTGTTGTGATTTTTTTGCCTTTAGCCATATATTAAATCGCCCTTGTTAAACATTCTTTTATATACCTTTGGAATTGTTTGTTTTTTTGAGCTTTTATCATCACGTCCTTTGCGAATTTCCTGCACTGCGCGTCATAGATGCCCCAGACCCTTTCTCCGGCCCGCGCTTTTTTGGATCCGCTCCTTCCGATTTCGATCGACTTGCCATAATTCTCGGCGATATCGTTCGGCAATTCACGCTTTTCTTCCAAATTTATGAGAAAGTGGGAAAAGGCCAACCTATCTCCCGGCCAAGCCCTCAGGTTATTATAGACACTATAAAGAAAATCGTCTTGGGGAGCAATGCCGAACATTATTTCGATATCTCTGATAATTTTGGAATTGAAGATAAAAATTCCTTTTTCAATATTTTTTTGGATCTGTCCAAAAAATTTTTCAATCGTTTTTTCGAATGACTCCAATTGATACTTGTTCCAATGAACCTTCTCCGTGAATTGGACAGGCTCGATGTGTATGTTGGCAAAGCCCAGTTTCAAAAGATAATCCAGATCTTTGTAAAAATTATCCAGCATTTTGGGATGGATCGTATAACTCACCCACAGATCCTTTTCTTTGACCAATCGCAAGAATGTTTTCAGATTCTCAGTGATCCGTCCGAAACTTCCAGTTTCTCCCTTTATCTTCCTGAAAAGATCGTGCGAATCATGGGTGCCCGACAAGGAAACCATCAATTTCGGAGAATATTTCTTCAGATAATCGGAAATGTCTTCACTCAGCAACGTTCCATTCGTAACTATTAAGACGGATGTTTTCTTATTGCGTCTTTTTGCTTCTTCAACGAGGAACGAATCGACTTCTTGGATCAACTTCGGAAAAAGGAAAGGTTCGCCACCGTAAAAATACAGCAATTTGTCGTCTCCGCCAGAAGAAAGGAAATATTTAACATATTTCTTCGCGGAACGGATCTTCATCACTTCATTTGTCGGATTTACGAAGCAATACGTGCAATCCATATTACATGCCGTCGTTATTCCCAAAAAAAACCGCCGCATTTCCATGTTTATTTTTTTCATAGTCGATAATTTAAGTGTTTTTGATCGGTTTCAGAATATCAAATCCTCGTTCCCGCACATCTTCTATCCACGCTCCGGAACAACTTTTACCATATCGGCATTCTTCGCAACGCAAACTTTTAACATGATATCGGTGATTTATGAAAAAATCCAGAAAATGGAAAATATCAAAATCAGCTGACAGAGAAAATTCTTTCTGCTTGTTATTTTTAAAACTTAGACATTTTGGATTTTCGCGCGATGCTATCTTTTTTTTCTCTTTCAGATATATGAGATCTTCGCAAAATGTTCGCATCACGCAAAATTCGCATTTTTCACCCCTGCATCGCATCATCCTTCCGTCTGTCATGTACGCATCGAACATTTCCCGCATTCCGGAAACTTCGTCTTTCAATTTTTTGGGGCTTTGGATCAGATCCTCATTGCCCTCCAGATATTGTGCCGGCAATCGATTGGTCCATATGAAAATATCCTTCCGCTTATTCAGCTCCAGAGCCTTATTCAAATATTTTTGTGATTCTTCCAATGAAAAATTAAGTTTATCCCAATTGTCCCACGCTTCGCCGAAAGGCATGATGTGCAACAGATCGAATTCCCGCACTCCCAAGCGCACATAAAAATCCATTATCTCGCGCAAATATTTGTAATTCAATCTTGTTATGACGATATCGATATTGACGATGAAGCCGTTTTTCATGGCGTTATCGAGTCCTCTCATCGCTTGCATGTAGCTGCCTTTCGCCCTGGAAATTTTTTCAAACAACTCCTCTTTATGCGCATGCATGGAGAAAGTTACCTCATCCAGCCCAGCCTTTTTCAGATCAGCCGTCAAAGAATCATACGCCAGCATCCGCCCGTTTGATATGATCTGTACCCTCTCAAAACCCGACTTTTTTGCCTTTGAAACGATCTTCACGATTTCCGGATGGATAGTCGCCTCTCCGCCGGACAAGATCACCCTTGAGAATCCCTCTTTTCTCGCTTGCCTCAATGACGCGAAAATTTCCGGCAAGGGAATTATTTTGCCGTCCTTACTGTCTTTGTCCAGACAAAATATGCAATTATTATTGCAAACTCTGGTCAGACGAAGCCAAAATTTTTTTTGCGATATCGCTTTTTCTTTTTTTGCTTTCTTGCTCATTGTATCGGTTTAATCTCATCCCAGCCGAAGGCTTCGGGATACTCGCGCCACAGTCCTTCGCAGGAATCATAGTATCTGCAGGTCTTGCATCTTTTATCTTTCAATTTACCCTCGATCATTCTTGATTTCTTGAAATCATCCACCACATGATCCAGATCAAATATGGCCATATCCGGCATATTGATTTCCGAAATGACATCCAGATTCTCCTCCAACAAGCATGGCGGAACGGCCTCCACCATGACACGACTGTTGAATTTCTTGGCGATATTGATAGCCCCTTTAAGATGAGGCAGCATCAGACTCAAGCGCGGAACAACCGCATCAAAATTATCCTTGGCCGAACCCAATGCGTGCGCGAATGCAAATTGGAATTGATCAACACCCAAGGCGATCATAAACTTGGCTATTTCCGGCAGATGGCGATAATTTGATTTGCATATCACCGTATTCATTATCACGGTCTGCTTCAATCTTTTCAGATTTCTCACTCCGGAGACTGCTTGCTTGAAGCTATCCGCCTGGGTCAGATAGTTATGCAATTCTTCGGTATGGCCGTGTATGGCCAGCGCGAATTCATTGGCTCCGGCCGCGATTATTTCTTGGCAAAATTTTTCATAAGCGAACATCCTGCCGTTGGATTGGATTTGTATGATTTTGAATCCGCAACTTTTCGCAAATCCGACCAATTCCAAAATATCTTTCCGAATTGTCGGCTCTCCTCCGGTAAAGGTTATGTAATCACAATCCTTGCCGGCTTCCTTGATGATCCGCCTGAGTTCTTCCGTATCCTTATCGCCAAATTTCTTCTTATGCGCCTGCACGCAAAAAACACAATCATTATTGCAAGCAAATCCGGTTTTTACATCAGCCTTTTTCATTTTTCCGATAATTTAATTAATATCTCCCCCGCTTATATATCGCACTTGCCAGATCATCTCTCCACTTCTGCGAATGATCCAGGGCGGCCAAAGAAGCCTTGAGGGATTTTTGGGTTATTTTAAAATCGCTGAATTCGACGATTCTTTTGATCTTTTTTATCAATTTCTTATTAGATATAACATAGCCGGTCCGATAATCAGACATGAAATAATTTTTGGAAAAAGAATTTACGATGGCAACCGGATATTTTTCCGTGTCTATGATGTCCAGAATGGATCGCGGTCGGGGCGGAAATCTGTTTATTATTTCATCCACTATAAAAAATAAATTATTCTTCAGACAAAACTCGGCTATTTTTTTCATCTCTTTTTGCGGAATAGACGTAAAATCTTTCAGATAAGGGTTGGTCACGATGATTGCTTTGGTTCTTTGGCTGATTTTCTTCTTTATTTCGGAAAGCGTGACTTCTTTTTTGATCGTTTTCACGGCTCCCCCCAAATTGCCGATTCCATTGGCATAACCTTCCCAGCATGGATCCTGCAATATGATTTCATCTCCCGGAACTATGATGGTCATAAGGATCAAAAACAGAGAGTGTCGCGCTCCGGTAGTCAGACAGACGTTGCCATTCTTTATCGGCAGCTTAAAATCATCATCTGCCTGCTTGATGATGGCGGAAATCAATCCATCTTCGGAAGTCTCCTTATCATATTTCAGAATTTGATCCGGCAATTTATATCTGGGATCATCATAGACCGGAGTCTTGCTTCCCTCAAACATCAGCGAGGAAACGCCGATTTTTTTAGCTGCGCTTTTGGCCGACTTAAGATCCATGCCTTTACTTGGAATGAAAACCGCGTCATTATATGCATCGAAGCGGATCAACTTCTTGCTTTGCTCAAGCCTGTTCATATCTATTCCGCTAAAATAATACCTCAGATCATCCTGATCAAATCCGCCCACCCTTTGACCGTCAAATCCGAATTTTTCGACATAGCCGATCGGAAATCCGACACAACCATCGTTCAACGGACAGGAAAGACAAGGCTCATTCTTGATATAAGATCCGCCGCTGGCCAACCGCTTTTCATACCGATAATTGCCGTAAAATCCATACGTCACGCAAGCAGGCCCCTTCTCGATGTAAAATTGATCGACATATCCTTTTTCTTTTGCCGTTTTCAAATAATAAAGTGCCTCATTCACATATGGCTCAGCCTTTGAAAACTCCACCAGGATAGCGCCGTTTGATTTGGCGTTACCGGCCACCTCGATAAACGACAGATTGACCAACCGGATGCCCAGATCCTCCACGATAAACTTAACGATCCTCGGAAGATCCTTGTGGTTTTTTTTGCTTATTACCGTAAAGGAAGAAATATGGATATGCGGCTTGATCTTACGTACGTTTTGCAGGCCTCTCATCGTTTGATAAAAACTGCCGCGGACTCCGGTCGCCCAATCATGCAAGTCCGGGTTTCGACCATGGATCGAAATCTGCAACGAGTGCACGTCATGCGCGAAAATCTTTTTGCAAAAACCTTCATAAGCGAACATTCTTCCGTTCGTTTCCATCCTGACAGCGAAACCGGCCCTGTTGATCTCACGCATGAACTGGAAAAGATCGGGATGGATCGTCGGTTCCCCTCCGAACAAAGCGACGGTATCAGCTTTTGATTTTCGGGCTTTTGCAAGCTCCCTTTTTAACTCTCGTCCTAAAGAGATCGGCTTGATCGAATTCCCTCCTGAGTTATAGCAAAATTTGCAATTATTATTGCAAAATTTTGAAATATTCAAAATATGTAAGCGCGTCGCTTTATCCTTCCGCATACCCTTCACGATAAACTTTATTCATTATCTGACATAAATACTTCTCGCCTTATTTTCCGAGCAAAAATAGGATATTTTCAGCTTATTTTCAATAATAGCATCTTTGACAGTTTCCGGTAAATCGATGAATCCGAGCTCCTTTTTGTCCAGCAACAATCCTTTGCTGAGCCGTATCCACCTTTTTTCAGACGCCACGCTACCGTCTTTTGACAATCTCCACAACCAGCCCTGCGATGGCTTTTCCATCGGGTAAATCTTTATTTGGAACCCTCCATCGCCCGTCAGATCGATGGCAACCGTGTCCAGTTTCCTATGCGCTAAGGGGCCCCTGATTTTTCCATAATTCAGATCGAGGGCCTGACAAAATTTTTCCAGATCAAATTTGTCATTGTTTATACTCAGATAAATTTTGGCCTTGATCTTTTCCCCCAGTTCGATTCCCACCTGTATCGGCCAAGTTCCATGTTGATTAAAGTCAAAAAATTTTGCACAATTTTTTTTATCATAATTGAAAGAGACGGCCGCCAAAAAATCCAAAAAATTTAAAATTTTATTTTTTCTTTTTTCAATCAACTCACCGATCTTATTTTTCCCGACATTCGGATCATAGAATTCCAGATGCAAGATCCGGATACTTGGATTGTCTTCAACAAGAGAAAATTCAAACTCACGAAAAAAGATTCCGTCCGATGATCCTTCGTTCAATCCTGTCATTTTGGAAAAAATCAGACCACAATCCTTAGCTCCATATGCCTTTTCCAAAACTTTGATAAATTTTCCGCTTTGACGATCGTTCATTTATTCAAAAATTCTTTTTTTGGCTTGTAAGATATACTCCTTGAACCGTTTGTCGGTCTCTGATCTTTCGATTATTTTTTCCGCCAAAAAATTTGACCAGCGGTTTCTGATGGAAACAATTTCATTATCAAAAACACCTTCGCCGCCTGCCAAGTATCCGGACCAACAAGTGTCGCATGATTCAGAGTTATTCTTGCAATTTGCGTATCTTTCAGAAAAATTTTCCGTTTTGAAAGATCCCACCAGATAGCGCTCTTTGCCGGGAAGATTCATCAAAAAAGGCGAGAAGGCGACCTCTCCATCGGGATAGACCTCGGTATTCTCAAAAAATGGGCACCTATTCTCCGCCGCCATCTTTTTGTAGAATAATTTACGATTGATCGAGTTTATAAAAATATATTTTTCTGAAAGTATGCTTTTATACACCCGGCTTCCGACTTTTGCCAGATTTTCAACAAATATTTTTTTCCGATTTTTTGTCCATAAGAAATCTTTACCCTGGATAGGCTCTATATTGATATTATCGAAGCCTTGCTCTATCAAAAACTCCATATTTTCAAACATATGTCTGGCATGAACGGGCAAAACTCCGAACAAGACGCTTAGATCCTCTTTTGCAATCATTTCCATCACAATAGGCAACTTTTCAGCAACCCGCAAAAAAGAAGGATCTCCGCCGGGAAAGATTCTCGCTCTGTCATGAAAGCGTTTCTTTCCATCCATGCTTATGGCAAGTTTGGTTTTTGTTTTTCTGAAAAAATTCAATCTTTTCTCATCCAGCAGCAAACCGTTGGTTCCCACGGAAATGATCAAATTTTTTTTCTTTTCTTTCGCCAAAGACTGGGCAAAGATTGTTATTCTTTTCAAAAGATCAAAATATATCAAAGGTTCTCCGCCGTATATCATCAACAATTTTTCTTTTCCCCGCGAATTGATCAGGAATTCAATTGCCCGTGAGGCAACTGCAAATTTGATCACTTTGTCTTTTTTTGAGACAAAACAATAGCGGCAATCCAATAGACATTTTGTCGTCAGGGCCAATCTTAGCTTATATATTTTTTTATCCGCAATCATCATCTCTTTAAAAATTAAAATCCCTAAAGCAGGGATTTCAGTTCCTTATATTTTTATCTATTTCTTATTGAAATTGATTTTTGCATTGCTGGTAATTGTCTTTATTTTGTCCGTCTTTTTCCGGTATATTCTCGCAGATGGAAGGATCGTTTTTTATCTTTGCCATTTTGGACGCATATTTTTCATAACATGCGTTATCAGCATAGATCTTGTTCAGCTCGGCATTTCCATCGTCCTTGATGGCCACTTGGCAAAAAAACTTGGTGAAACTGCCTGAATTTGAATCAATCTTAGCGCATTCGTCATAATTCTTGTCTTCGATAGCCTTCACAAAAGCCACGCTTTCTTTGCACAAACTTTGAGCATCATTAGCATTGATTTGTCCGCAACTTTCCTCAACTCCGAAATTTTGAGAATTTCTATTTCCATCTGTTGATAGGCATGAGCCCTTGCTGCCATAACTTCCGGTCAATTCTTGGCAGACATTATCATTCCTCGCCGCCGCCGCCAAGCAAAGATGGTTCTTAAAAGCATCCTTTATGCTGCAAAGAGAGATGTCCTTTTTTACCATAGCCTCGCAGACAACTCCGTCATCGGGATTGATCTTGCCAAGCTCGGTGCAATATCTATCATCACCCGAACCGATGGAAGCTATGATGTCCAATGTTTTCAAACATTGATTCTTGTCCTGCCCATCTGCAAGATTGTCGCATCTTTGAGGATCCTTATCTGCAATCGCCTTAGCCATAAAATAAAACAGTCCGTTCGGATCATTTCTGTTTTCAGGATTGGAATTCGGATCATATCCCTTCTGACAGCTGACAAACTCATCCAAAATTGCCTTGTCGTCCACACTTAGATTCACCACTGGATTCTGAACGGTCTGATTGTTGTTCACATTGTCAGTTTTTCTCTGCCGAAAAGCATAAATACCTATGATAAGAACGAAAGCCGCAATCAAAACAACAGTTATGAATATTGATATTTTTTTTGTTTTTTCCATTTTTTTATTTTAGCACCATCCTCCTACAGAATGAGAACCATGAGAACCATGAGAACCGTGAGAACCGTGAGAGGTGTGGGCGCAGTTAGCATTTACATCGTTCGGCTTTATTAATCCGCTCATAATTCCGGTTATTGCCATAAGAGTTATGCCGAGCTTGATTGCGTTTTTTTCAACTATTTTTCCCTCTTCGCTTGATAAGAAAGCTTTAAGCTCTTTTTTAATCTGAGGAAAATCCGTCTTTTTCATTTTAATTTATTTAAAATTTATACAGATTTATGAAGGTCGGCTCATATTTCAAATCTTTTTTCAATTTCAAAAAATTTTTGATATATATTTTGGAGATAGAGCAGAAAGAATCAAAATAATCGCCGCCATTTTCTTCAAAATAAATCTGATTTCCAATAGGACAGAAACAATATTTTTTATATGAGCATCTTAGACATTTTTGACCCGCGATTTCGAAAAAATCCTTTCTTAATCCGTCCAAGATCATTTTTCTCTTTTCGTCATTTATCTTTTCTTCGCCGATTTTGCCGACACTATATCGTCCCTTTTGTTTTTCAGTCAAGGACAGGGCCTTGTCGCACGCATAGAATTCTCCCTCCGGACCAACATTGATTTTTTTGCAATCGTTCATCTTTTTCAAACCTATCTCATTTACCAATGAATCCAATAGGGAATTTTTGAACGATTTTTTATTTTTTAAGGTCGTTTTATAGAATTTGGAGAATTCAACCAGCGATTTTTCAAAACTCTTTATCTGCCGAGGATTCCATACGGAATAAAGATCCGGATAAAATTCAATGTAGTAAAAATCTTCAGCTTGCAATCTTTTTATATTTTTCAGAAGCTCACTTGCCGATTCCGGAGTGACAACCATCGAAGCCGACAACTTAAGATCGTGTTTGTCTATATTATGCAAATTTTCCATCACCCTGTCAAAGCTGGATGCGCCTTTTTTTTGCACAAATGGCCTGTTGGCATCGTGTGTCTTGCGATCACCATCAAGGCTGATTTTTACTATAAACTTATTTTTTCTAAAAAAATCAACCTTATCTTGAT
>JAJYJP010000015.1 GCA_021789395.1 bacterium
GAAGGATTCATAGAAACCTCCTCTTATTAGTTTTTCATATCAATATTCACCTTATATGGGCAATCTTTTTCCGGATCATGTTTTGGACCGGGAGTGCTCCTGCCAATCATTCCAGCAGTCAGCATCCATCCATATGCCATTATCACCAAAACTATGCCCACAACTATTTCCACTTCTTTCCAAATAGACATATGACGACCCCCTTGACTTAAATTTTTAAAAAACTTTATTCAAATTTAATCCGCGCAAAACCAAGCTTTCCGACTTTAAAAACTTTTCCGTCAAATTTTTTATCCAGAATTTTCTGCCAGTCGGTTTCTTTTTGACCGCCAATTTCCACCCCGCCTTGTTCAATTTTTCTGCGGGCTTCGCCCTTGCTCTTCGCATTGCCGGACAGAACGATAAAATCAACCAGACTTATGGATTCCGTTTCAATTTTGACTTCGGGGATATTTTCCGGAATTTCTCTTTTGGAAAAAGTATCGATGAAATATTTTTTCGCCTCTTGCGCTTTTTCTTCGCCATGATAAATCTTCACGATTTCAAAGGCCAGCTTCAATTTCGCGTCGCGGGGATTGAGCTTGCCCGACTGCATATCAGATTTATAATTTTCAATATTTTTTTCATCAATATCAGTCAACAATCTAAAATATTTAATTATCAAATTATCAGGAATCGACATTATTTTACTAAACATATTTTCGGGTTTTTCAGTTATTCCAATATAGTTTCCCAAGCTTTTACTCATTTTATTTATACCATCAGTGCCTTCCAATAATGGAAGCGTCATGATATCTTGTTCGTTCTTTCCGTATCTTCGCTGAACTTTTCTTCCCATTAACAAGTTAAACTTTTGGTCAGTTCCTCCGATTTCCAAATCAGAATTTAATTCCACGCTGTCATAACCCTGCATAATAGGATATATAACTTCCATAACACTTATATCAACATCTTCTTTTAATCTTTTTTTAAAATCATCTCTTTCCAAAACTCTGGCAACTGTAAATTTTGATGTTAGCTCAAAAAGAAAATTATAGCCTTTTTTGTTATACCATTCACTATTAAATCGTACTTCCACTCTGCCCATATCCAATATTTTTGCTGCTTGCTCCTGATAATTTTTCATATTATTTTGGACATCTTCTTTGGTAAGCATTTTTCTTGTTTCACTTCTTCCTGACGGATCACCAATCATAGCTGTAAAATCGCCAATTAAAAATATGATCTCATGTCCCAAATCTTGAAATTGCCGCAATTTTCTTAAAGCTACTGAATGTCCTAAATGCAAATCGGGAGAAGTTGGATCAATGCCAAATTTAATTCGAAGTTTTTTACTTAATAGTAAGCGCTCTTTTAAGTGTTCTTTGATAATCACCTCATCCGTTCCCCTAGTCAAAACTTCTTCAATTTTAATTTCTAAGTCTTTATTCATATTGTTATAATATCAGAAATTAGGCCCAATAGCAACGAAAAAGCCGACACGCAATCTTGGTCGACTTTCGCATAATTTACATTCCCAGTCTCTTCTTAGCTTCATTGATCTGTTCTTCCGAAATCATTCCGCTTTTTTTCAGCTGTTCCATGACTCCCATCAGCTTGCCGCGGTTTTCCGGCTTCAAAGCTTCCTGCATCATCTTGGCTTGTTCCTGTGGCGACATTTTAGCCATTTTTTTCATAGCGATTTTTTGCAACATGCCCAACTGGTTTGAATTTTGTTTATCTGATTTTTTAAACGGATTCCACATACACAAAAAATTTAACAATTATTTACGCTTTCTTTTTGACTTGATATTTATAAAAAGTTACAAGCAGTGCCGAGGCGACAAAGATCGAGGAATAGGTTCCAAAAGTCACACCGACCAGAAGCGCCAGCGCGAAATCCTTGACCGACTCGCCGCCGAAAATGTAAATCGCCAGCAAGGTAATGATTACCGTTAAAGAAGTGTTCAAGGAACGCACCAATGTTTCGTTCAGACTGCGATTGACCACCTCCGGAAATTCTTCCTTACTCGAACTGCGCAACAGATTTTCCCGCGTCCTATCAAATACTACAATAGTGTCGTGCACGGAAAATCCAAGAATGGTCAGAAGAGCCGCCACAAACGGAATGCCGACCTCAATACCGGCAAAATGCCCCAGCACCGAAAACACGCCGACCGTGATGAGCACATCGTGGACCAACGCGATCACCGCGCCAGCGCCGTATTTCCAAGAAGGAACCGGTCGGGAAACCTTGCGGAACGCCCAAGCGATGAAAGCCATAATTCCCACCACCGCCCAAAAAATCGCCCAGAGCGAATTGGTCCGCAGTTCACCAGAAACGGACGAATCAGTGTAATCGACGCTGAGCTCTTTGGAGCCTGGAAATTTTTGCGTCAAAGTTTTCTGAACATCTTGGTTGACACTGTCGTTTTCCGAAGCATAACGGATCAACATCGTACCGGAATTGGTCGGTTGCAGCGTCAAGCTTTTCAGATCAAGACCTTTCAAAGCATTTTGGACATTTTGGCTTGCCGGTACGCCTTTGGCAAATTGCACTTCCATCAAAGTTCCGCCAGTAAAATCAATTCCGAATTTCAAGCCCCACAAAAACAAACTAATGACGCTCAGAATCATCAGCGTTCCGGAAAAAATGTAGGCGTATTTGGTTTTATTGACTATATTAAACATAATTTTATTTATCAGATTTCACGTCAGTTTGTTTGACTCCGATGAGCCACAATTTATCATGCATTTTTTCCCGCAATAAAAATTGCAGCAGGGTGCGGGAGATGGTGACAGCCGTAAACATCGAAACTAAAACACCGACAATCAAAGTAACGGCGAATCCTTTGACAAAACCGGTGCCGATCTCGATCAGAATCAGCGATGTGATGATCGAAGACAGGTTGCCGTCTCGAATGGAAGTCCAGGCGCGCTTAAATCCTTCTTCGATCGCACTTGCCATCGTCCGTCCCCTCCGGACTTCTTCTTTGGTCCTTTCAAAAATCAAGATGTTAGCATCAACCGCCATTCCGATCGACAGAATAAATCCCGCGATGCCAGGCAAAGTCAATGTCATTGACCACGGCGTCACGGTCGAAATCTTGAAAATGGAAATCATGATTCCGGTATAAATCAGCAGGGCGACCGCAGCGATCACACCTAAAAACCTGTAGTAAAAAATCATAAAAATCATCACCACTGCCAACCCGACAATGCCCGCCACCAAACTTTGGTGAAGCGAAAGCGAACCCAGCGACGCATCGACGCTTTCCTGCGAAACCAGGTTGATCGGCACTGGCAGAGCGCCTTCATTCAAGTTCTGTACCATCGTCTTTGCTTCGTCCAAGGTGAAATCACCGGTGATCACCGCCTGACCATTGTCGATTTCCGTCTGCACGGTCGGCGCGCTCAAAAGCTGTCCATCCAGATAAATCGCCAATGGCTTTCCGATATTTTCTTTAGTAATCTCGGCAAAAAGTTTCGTTCCTTGCGCGTCGAACTGGATAGCAATCTCCGGAGAAGAAACGCCTTGATTGGAAAACTCCACGCTGGCATTCTTCAAATTCTTTCCGGTCAGTCCCGTCGAAACGAAAGTCGGTTCCGGAGTCGGATTAGTTTTTTTGGCAAACAAAATATGTGCCGCATCAACTTCTTCATTCGCGCCTGTTCCTTTAGTCTGGATTTTTTTAATAATACTCCAACCGTATTGACTCTCCACCACTTGCGGGTAAACTTCTCCGTCTTTTACGCTTGAATTAAACAGGATATTGTCATACTCGGGAACAAGCGTTCCTTTTTTGACAAAGCCTAGGTCGCCGCCCTTATCTTTGCTGCCCGGATCTTGTGAATATTGCTTGGCTAGTGCCGAAAAGTCCGCCCCTGGCGTCAACGCTTGTTTTAAAACTTGCTGCGCCTGCTGCTGTTGCTGCTGATTCATCTGGTCCAAAACGTTCTGCGGAATCTGATTGGATGTGTTCGACTGACCTTCTTCCTTAAATTCCAAAAATGGAGTGGCTTTGATCATGGCCTTGGCCTGATCGATGTTTTTTACGCCGGCCAGTTCTACCACCAATCTTCTGTCTGATCCTGATTTAGTGGTATAAACCGTCGGCTCCGCCACCCCGAACGCATTAACGCGCCGCTCAATAGCATCTTGAAGTGCCTGCATCGCATCATCGACTTTCGCCGGATCGATCTTACTGACATCGGCTTTATATTCCAAATGGATTCCGCCTTGCAGATCCAAACCCAGATTTATTTTTAACTTATTCAATTCATTATAAAAACGGGGCGAAAAAGAAACCGCCTTCGGATAGGAAATAAGGCCGACTACGACGGCCAAAACGATCACTGAAGCAAATTTAATGCGAAGCTTTTTCCTAAAAGTCATAACAGCCGTATTCTATAACAAAAAAGCCTCCCTGGCAAGTCTTTTTAAACCATCGGCTTGCCCGTCTTGTCGGCGATAAACTTCTGGATCTCAGGCCAGCGCGCCGCCAAATTATCGATTATTTGGTCCAGATAATCATTGTCGTCAAAAAAGCCGTAACTATATCGTTCTTCAATCAGATATTCCACCAGTTCTTTGTAATCGTTCAAGGTGCTGATATTTTCCTGCCAGGCCAAAGCCTTCAGTTCCTCAAACAGATCTTCAATTGGATATTCCGCGCCCGTAAAGACCATAATTTTGATCATTAATACTTACAAAAATATTACAATCAAAACTATTTTTGCTTTTTCAAAAACGCATGCGCGCTCTCCAAGATATCCTTAGAATTATTGTAAGTTATGCGTTTCAAAGCCGGGCCGTATTCAAGCCACTCAAAGCCGATATGCTCGAAAGAAATCTTCACCCGCTTCAATTTGGTTTCCGCCAGATAATAAATCACGTTCTTCCAGATACTTGTCCCTTTGCCGGCTTTTTCTCTTTTCTCTTTTTCTTCGTCTTTGGCGCGGTAAAAATAACGCGTCTTGCTTTTATACCCGGAAATAATATTTATTTTGCCAATGCCCGTCTCCTCCCTCACTTCGCGCCGCAAAGTTTCTTCTTTGTTCTCATTTTTTTCCACATGGCCTTTCGGAAAATCCCAATGGCCGGACGGATAGTGTAGAAGAAGGTATTTTATTCTCCTGCCTTCTTTTCTGAAAATTACCGCTCCGACCGATTTTTCGTATGCGATTTTGGATTTAGCTTTTTCCATTATTTCCCACAACACTTTTTATATTTTAAGCCGCTACCACAAGGACAGGGATCATTACGCCCGACCGTATTTTTATTAATGATCGGCGCTTGTTTCACTTCTTCTTTTTTTCCAGTTTCTTCGGTTTTAGCATCTTTGATCGCTCCGAATTGCTGCACTTCCGACGCGCCGCTGTAAGTCAGATTTTGCTGAGGCATGACTTGTGTCGCCTGTGCCGCCGGCGCCGCCGCCAAAGCTACCTTGAAAATCATATGGACGATCGTCGAGCGTATATTTTCCATCAGTTGCGAAAACATGTTGAAGGCTTCGCGTTTATACTCGACAAGCGGATCGCGCTGGCCGTAACCGCGCAGACCGATTCCTTCGCGCAGATAATCGATCTCGTCAAGATGATTCATCCAATCCGTATCGATCGTCTGGAGCATGATCATTTTTTCCACCGACCGCATGGTCGGCGCGCCCATATCGATCTCCTTTTTGTTATAAATTTCTTTCGCCACGCCGAACAAGTATTCAATCAGACTGGAAATTTTTTCCGCCACATTTTGCCGATTATTATCCCGGATCTCGTCGATCTTTTTCAGCACTTCCTCACCGGCACCGGTGACATTTTTGAAATTCTCATAAATTTCTTTCGTGTTCCAATCCGTTTCATCGCCCGCCGCATGAAAAGAGACTATTCGTCCGATCTCTTCTTTGATATTTTCTAAAATCTCCGGCTTAGTGTCCTGCATCCCTAAAATTTCTTTCCGTTTTTTATAAATCACTTCGCGCTGCTTGTTCATCACGTCGTCGTAATCCAATACGTGTTTGCGGATATCAAAATTGAAGCCCTCGATCTTCGACTGGGCATTCTCGATCGTCTTGGAAATAATTTTATTTTGAATCGGCTGGTCTTCCGGAAGCCCCAGTCGATCCATCATATTTTTTAATTTATCGCCGCCAAACCGACGCATCAATTCGTCTTCCAGCGAAACGTAAAATTGCGAAACGCCCGGATCGCCCTGGCGACCGGCCCGGCCGCGCAACTGATTGTCGATGCGACGCGCTTCGTGACGTTCCGTACCAATGATGTATAGGCCGCCAAGCTCTTTCACGCCTTCGCCCAGTTTGATGTCGGTTCCTCGTCCGGCCATGTTGGTCGCGATCGTCACTGCGCCTTTTTGTCCGGCCTTGGCCACGATGGCCGCTTCACGTTCGTGATTCTTGGCGTTCAAAACTTCGTGCTGGACTCCTTCGCGCGTAAGCAAAGCACTCAAATATTCCGATTTCTCGATCGCGATCGTTCCCACCAGCGCCGGCTGGCCTTTCTGATAGATATCTTTGATATGCTTCACTATCGCGTCGAATTTTCCCTTTTCGGTTTTGTAAATCACGTCCGACAGATCTTTCCTGACCAAAGTTTTGTTGGTCGGAATTTCCGTCACATCGATCTCGTACACTTTGAAAAATTCTTCCGCCGAAGTCAGCGCCGTTCCGGTCATGCCGGACAGCTTGTTATAGATGCGAAAATAATTTTGGAAAGTAATCGTCGCCAAAGTCCGCGATTCTTTCTGGACCTGCACATTTTCTTTGGCTTCAATCGCCTGGTGAAGTCCTTCCGAATAGCGTCGTCCCGGCATTAAACGTCCGGTAAAATCATCCACAATCACGATCTCACCGTCTTTGACGATATAGTCACGGTCGCGCTGGAAAATCACCTGCGCCTTCAAGGCCTGTTCCAAATGATGGACGTAAGTCACTTTGCCATACTCATAAATATTGCCCATTCCGAGCCAATTTTCAATCTTGGAAATTCCGGCGTCGGTGATCGAGACTGCTTTCATCTTCTCGTCCACTTCATAATCTTCATCCCGCTTGAGCCGCGGCACAAGTTGAGCGAATCTTTGATAAAGTTTAGTTGATTCCGTATCCGGCGCGGAAATGATCAACGGCGTCCGCGCTTCGTCGATCAGGATGGAATCGACCTCGTCAACAATCGCGTAATTCAGTTCCCGTTGCACCATCTCGCCGAACGATTGCACCATGTTGTCGCGCAAATAATCAAAACCGAATTCATTATTCGTTCCGTAAGTGATATCGGCAGCGTATGCATCTCGCCGCATGACCGGTTTCAGGTTTTCCATCTCTACGGTCACTTCATTCGAGTCGATGATTTTCGGTTCATAAATATACGACGCGTCGTGAATGATGCAAGCCGTCGAGATTCCCAAAAAATGAAAGATTGATCCCATCCAATTGCAGTCGCGTTTCGCCAAATAATCATTCACAGTCACCACGTGCACGCCTTTGCCAGTGAGCGCATTCAAATAAATCGGCAAAGTGGAAGTCAAAGTTTTTCCTTCCCCGGTTTTCATTTCAGCGATCTTCCCTTGATGTAAAACAATGCCGCCCAAAAGTTGGACATCGTAATGCCGCTCACCGATCACGCGATCGGCCGCTTCGCGGACAACGGCAAAAGCCTCAGGAAGAATGCCGTCCAAAGTTTCACCCTTGGCGAGCCTTTCTTTGAATTCTTTCGTTTTGTTCTGAAGCTCCGAATCCGACAATTTCTTCATCTCGCCGCCCAAGGAATTTATCTTTTCCACGACAGGTTTAAGTCTGTTGATTTCCCGTTGGTTTGAACCGAAAATTTTAGTAAACAAAGCCATAATGTTATTACAAAAACTTCAATTTAATACATTTAAATACTACCGTATTTTACCACAACAAAACCCTCCGGTCAAAGCCGGAGGGTTTAGGATATGTTCCTGTTTTGTCCCAAACTCAGTAATAATCAAGATGGGCCGTCTTGATCCAAATGTAATTGTTTCAACAATTCATCCAATTCCGTTCCTTTGATTTCCCGAGATTGGCCCATTTTCAAACTTCCAAGCTTAATGTTCATCACTCGCACCCGCTTCAGATCCTGCACCGCGTATCCTTCGGCCGCGCACATCCGCCGGATCTGATGTTTCTTGCCCTCCGTCAGAACCGTGCGGAAAGTAAAGTCGTCTATTTTTTCCGTGCGGCATTCCTTGGTCTTGAAATCTTCCAGTTGGATGCCGTTGGCAAAAACTTTCAGGAAAATATTTTTTAAATTTTTATCGACGCGAACGATGTACTCTTTCTCGTGCTCATATTCCGGATTGAGCAATTTGTCGGTTACTCGCCCGTCGTTGGTCAAAAGGATCAGTCCGTGCGAATCTTTGTCCAATCTTCCCACTGGAAAAACATCGGCTGGCAATCCGGCGACTTGTTGGATGCTTTTTTCATTACCTTGCGGTGAATGGGTAATTATTCCTCTTGGTTTGTTATAGGCGAAATAACGATAATTTTTGAAGGCGTCCCGTTTGCGAGTATCGACTTCAACTCGGTCACCTTCATTGACCTTATCTCCGAGCTGGGCGATTTTCCCGTTTATCTGGACGACCTTTCGTTCAATTAAAATATCCGCCTCCCGACGGCTGCAATAATTATTGAGCGCTAAATATCGATTGATCCTAATTGGATAGGTTATTTTCTCCATAATAATCATTCTACCATAACACACGAAATTGCCTAAATGACTTTCCGGCGCGCTATGTCTTTTTCAGTTCAAGATTTTTACGCGACAAATAAATAAAATATAACCCGGCAAGCGCAGGCAAGATAAAAATATATTTGATGTTAAAAACAAACAGAAGCGCAATCAGGTACAATGCAGACCTTCCTATAACAATGGCGAACTCTCTGAACAATATGAACTGCGCTCCTCCTTCTGTTTTCGCTGTTTTGTAAACGACGCTATTTAGAGGAATAAGGATTAGCGCTTCAAAAAACCCCACTGCTAAAGTAGTAGCATAGGCCGCAATCTGGGATGTTATGAAAAAACGAGTAAACCAAAGTGCCGCGATGATAATGGCGCCGCCCGCCATCATCTTCTGCCGATCGGCCTTATCAGAATATTTGCCAACTAAAAAAATAAACAAAGCCGACCCGATACTTCCCAAAGTTCCAATATAGCCGATCGAAAGTATATTCCTAAAACTCAGATAAACAAAGATCGGCCAAATAATTCCTTCCGCATCTTCCCTCAGATTTTCAATCGTATCGGCCAGGAAATATTTCTTGTATCCTCTGGCTAGCTCTTTGAACTTGCCGAAATCCAATCTTTCCTTATAAGGAAACTCCGGCAAAAAAAGAAGCGGGATGGCCGAAATGACATAAACTATTCCTGAGAAAATAAACAGTTCTCTAAAACCTAAGTACACAGCAATGAAACCTCCGATTATCGGAGCGAAAATCTTCAATGTTTTTGGAAAAGCGAAAAATTTTCCCAACCCGTCTCCCATTTTTTCTTTTGTTGATATATTCGTAATCCAAATGTGCAAGGGAAACCAATATAGCGCGGCTTGCAACGCATTCACCAAAGCGATGACATAGATAGGAGTAGAATATTTGTCTATGGTATAAACAAGAAAATAATACAAGAAAAGAATCGGATATCCCACCAATACCGTTTTGCGCAAGCCGATAGATTGGACGATTTCATTTGCAAGGAAAAAGAATATGAAAACTCCAAGCGTGTAAACAAGATAAAACAAGAAAACATTTCCAACACTTATTTTCCGACTCAGAAAATAAATCGGCACAAAAATTCCGATGAAAGAACCGGCCAGGCCGTAAATTGAATTCATTATATAAACGCCATTCAGCGATTTTGATTTCATAGTTTTGCTTTTAGTTCACTTCCATTTTATCACAAAACTTAAACAGTCCCGATCGCATTTTTCAATTTTTCTTCCGCTTCCGAAAATACAGCCTTCAATTTTTCATTCCCGATCATTTTTTCTATCACGCCGGGCAACAACACCGATACGCTCACATTCCCCTTTTCTTCGTAAACGATGGCTTTGCAAGGAAGGAATAGCCCGATTTCCTTTTCCGCTTGGAGAGCTTTGTATGACAGTTCCGGATTACACACGCCCAAAATAACGTAGTTAGGATAGTCAACGCTTAATTTAGTTTTCAAAGTTTCCCTCACATCTGTTTCGGAAAGTATGCCAAAACCTTGCGCAATCAGCGCTTCTTTGGTTTTTTTAACAGCGTCATTAAATGGTAGTGCGATTGTTTTTCTGTAGGTATAATCCATAATCATTTAATTATTTTAAAAAATCAATTTCCCATCATCCCCCCTCATCATTCCCATCCCCGTCCAACAATACTTAAATTTTTATCTTGAACCACATCGTTTTCTCCGAATATAAACGTTCCTTTCAATAAGTTTCCCTTCAAGACTTCCGGCAACCAGAAAATGTCGCTCGGCCACATGTTTGAAAAAGGTAATTCCTTTACGGCAAACCACTTTGGATTCATTTCCTCACTCTCCTCAGGATTATCTTGCCAGTTTTCGGAAAAATAGACATGGACCATTTGGTTCCATTCTGGATTGTGTGGAAAGTAAAAAGATAATTCAGCTACTTTATTCAATTCTTTTATCGAAACGTTTATTTCTTCCTTAGCCTCTCTTTTGGCTGCATCCTCGATTGTTTCTTTTTGATCATCAACTTTCCCGCCAACGCCATTCCATCGATTTACGCCAAAACCTCGCTTTTTCATTGCCAGACAAATGTCGGTTATTTTCCCTTGAGATTTTTTAATTAAAAAAAGAAGAGTGGCGTTCCTTAATTTTTTCATATCCGATTCTTTAATAAGCGTGAGCGACTAAAAAATACTTTGTCCGCCTCCCCGCACCGGCATTTTTTAACTTTTCCCGCATATCATTTTTGTTTATATTTGGAAATGTCGCTTCGTATTCGATTTTCATATGATTTTTGATAAATCCCCATCTAAAATCACGTCCGCCATAGCTTTTATCTCATCAGCATATGAAACGTCTTCAGGAATCTGATTATACAAAAAAATTTTCTTATCACTCACATGAGCAAACCCCATTTCCATGAGCGTGTTTCCACCGATGTAATTTTTTATGCCTTTCCGATCAAAATTACACACCAGGATCGCGTCTCCACGCACGATCAGATCATGCCACCACTTGATGTAATTATTTTTTCTTTTTACTTCCGCATGCTCCACGCCGTCCGGAACTTCATCAAGTTCTCCTCTTCCGATCGCAAACATCTTTTCGTGCATCATCGGCTGATGCCCAAGCTTTTCTAATTTTTCATAAATCTCGACTAATTTATCAGCATTTTTAATGCTTCCGCAGAGAGTTATTTTCATTTTAATCAAATAAATTTAACTTTTTAACAAAATAATCCCAAACCTGTATTTTTTCTTCCGAAAATTGCGTATTGTAAGCATTGGTATATTTTTTTCGAAGATGACCTTGTCGTAATGGATTTAGTTTTTCAACAATCTTTTCATGGATATTTTTAATTTCATATGAATATTCAGCTGTACTTCCCCCATTTCTTTAAACACTAACCTTGTTTACTAAATCATATGACGCAACATGGTCATTTAAAAATTCAATGGATTTTGATTTTACTCTTTCTATGAAGTTGTTTGTCTCGCTTATTTTTTATTTATTATAGTTTTTGCTCTTTCTTCAGCATCTTTAATTTCTTTCTTTGTTTTGTAGCCAATGTTAAAATCTGTAACTTTTAACATGTCCATGCTAAACCTGTTAATAAAAACCATGGCTTGTATGTACTCGTCATTGCCGTCGCCTTGCTTATGTTGCTTCATAAAAACGGACAATAAATTTCCATGGGGAAGCCCTGATAACATACGGTAGTTATAATATAACTGAGATGATCCGGGCAGCCTGCTTTTTATGCACATCTCCTCGTAAGACGGGAACGCCTCCAGATCCTTCATTTTTACTGCATCTATTGCAGGCAGTCCAATGTCATTTATCTCATTGTAGTGTTTTTTAAAGTCTGCCCCTGTCCGCCCGTTGTCAATATCCTTTCTGTATGAAATAAGGCAGCTTTTCAAAAGCTCTTTTTTTGCAACTATATCTTGTTCTTCTTGCGCTTTCATTTTCGATACCCACTCGATCTTAAGCAGCTTTTCCATCATGGTTCTTGCCGGATAAATTGCATAGGCGCTATGCTTATTTTTACCAAGGGAAAGGGCAAAATCGCCATCATTCCAAAAACTTTCAATGATTTCAAAAAAATATAGATGCCTCCAAGATTTAAGAGTAGTTTTTGATTTTCTGAATTCATTGAGGATAATGAGCTGGTTATTAGCAACTTTTCTTAAAATCCTGTACATCCGTTCCAGTCGATCCTTTTTTTGTTTTCTTGGAAGAGAAAGTAAAAAGACTATTCTATTTTCCATTTGGCGAGATTAGCTTATTAATTACCCCTCCAGGTCTCTCTCGATAAAAAAGTCTGACTGTTGACCAGTCGGGTTGTGGACCTCTGACAAGTCAGGCCGCTAAAGGATTCCTTGACTATTTTAAAGTATATGAATTTTAGCCCTCCGGGTCAAGGTAAATTTTGGCAAAATGAGACAAATGAGACACGAGACAGAATGTGTCTTATTTTGGGAAATGAGACAATTCACTGTCGCATCAACGGTTATGTTTTTGTGCCGGATTTGAGATAATACGATATTGAGCTGGCTAGTTCATGCGGTTAGAACTGGGTTTGTTAAGAAAAATTTTATGCAAGAATAAAAAAGCCACCCTTGCTACTAACTAGCTACTAGGGTGGCGCCTATGCTTAGGCTATTACGAAGAAAACGGCTTACAAACTTTTGCCTTGGTCTCCATGTACCAGAGATGAGCAGTCCTCTTTACCTTTGGAGGGGTAGGATTGGAGTCATCGCAAAGCAAGTTATCGATAGCCTTTCGCTCTTTCTCTTTCGCCTTTTCTTCCCGTATTTTAAAAAGCTTACCGAACAACGGCGAAGTGATGGCCATCACAGCAAAAAAGACAAGAGCGAGTGCCGCAAAAACCAGGAATGATTTTTTAAACAAAATCAGAGCGATTACACCGAGTGGCACAATGGGTGAGAGCAGTAAGAATAAGGGATGGCGTTTGTTTCCATTTTTATCACTTACAAACACCGAGCCTTCGTTCCACCACCATATGCTTCCGAAATCGTAGATGTGCGGGCGCAATGCTCTTTTAAAGTTTATGCCCCTCATTCCAAACAGGACAACCATGATAGCTCCCGTAATAAACATTGTGATTGACTTGCATATCCACCACACCATTGCGATAAGCATTGCGGGCGGCTGAATAGTGTAGGCCACAAGTCTTCTACTTCTATACCCGCACTGGTCTTTCGGTTTGCTTTTTTTAAACCACAGGGTTACCCATTTGTAATCCCAGGGCTTTTTGGCAAAAAGCGCCTCCGAAACCGTTACATCTATCTCGGTATGCCCACGACTGTTCTTAAGATCGTAGAATTGGTTTTTGCCAAAATCGGTATAGTTGCCTCTACGGGTGTCCAACAAAGATATGTAGCTGTTGGTGCCTTTTCCCAGATATCTGGAACGAAGTTTTTCCTCGTTGCCGTTCTCATCCCAAACAATGGCACCGTAGACCACGTTATGACCAGCAGCATTAAACTGAATGTAGTCTGTCAGTTTTCCCAATCTGATCAGTTCTCTGCCAGTTTCTATGCCATTCGCGACAACAACCAGCAGTACATGGGGATTTGGAAGGGCTTTAACGGCATGATGATCCTTCGGATCAATGCACCAGCTGATGCGGCAAATCGCATTTGAAACCTTCTGAGAATCAACAAGCAATTTAAGCATTTTGAAGCCTCCTTTGTTTTCCTTTTCCGAGTTATATTGTTTTCTTTAATTTCCTTTGTGATTAAAAGAACGTTAGATCATTTAAGCATAACCTCGACAAAATGTCAACGCAAATAGGTAATGTCTACACACATTTGGCGGTTTTTCCAGAATACCGCTATTCTGGCGTATGAGTATCAATATGCCAACAACAATCAAAGAAGAACGATTAAGATGGGTAATGCCTATCGTAAACAAAGAGG
>JAJYJP010000016.1 GCA_021789395.1 bacterium
TTACACGGAAATTTTCAAGATGGTGGATTTTCTAGTGCCTCCACTCTCAACGGAAGAGATTAGAAATGATTTGGTCAAAGGCAAATTGGCTTTCTTGTTTGAAGGCGCCCGTGGCCAAAAAGCTTATAATATTAATGAGTTGGCAGAGATTCTGCATGGTCTTGCCAAATTGGCAGTGGAAATTGAAGAAATAAAAGAGCTCGATGTTAATCCGTTGCTGGTATATAATGATGGAAATAAATCAACGGCGATAGATGTTAAGATAATTTTAGATTAAGTTCGTCAAAATCAATTTTTTGGTTTTAGACAAACCAATTGATAACTAAGCGAGGTGACGTCACCTCGCTTTCACTTGAAGCATAAGGATAAAAATATAAAAAATGGAAAAAAATTGGAAAATAAAAAATGAAAATCAAAAAATCGATGCGGCTCTGGAAAAGAAATATCAGCCGGTTATTTTGCAGCTTCTTGCCAATCGCGGAATCGGAGAGATTTCGGAAATTGAAAAATTTTTTGATCTGGATTATTCCCGCGACGTGCTGGATCCGTTCCATTTTACGGATATGGAAAAAGCCGTGGCCAGGATCATGGAAGCGAAAAATAAAAAAGAAAAGGTTGCGATTTTTGGGGATTACGACGCGGACGGCGTGACTTCAACTGCGCTTCTTTTTGAAACTCTGAAGCAATTGGACTTCGAGGACGTTGTTATTTATATTCCCGACCGCCAAAACGAAGGTTACGGAATGAACGTGGAAGCGATTAATTATTTACAAAAACAAGGAGTCAGTCTCATTATTACTGTGGATTGTGGCATTACGAATGTAACTGAAGTGGAAAAAGCCAAAGAATCTGGAATGGATGTCATCGTTACCGATCATCATCACGTTCCGGAAAAAATTCCGACGGCGGTGGCAATCATTAATCCGCATATGAAAAATTGCCGGTATGCTTTTCAAGATCTGGCCGGTGTGGGCGTGGCTTTTAAGTTGGCGCAGGCGCTTTATCAAAAAATCGAGCCGGAAAAGATCGAACGGTTGAAATGGCTTTTGGATCTGGTGGCGGTCGGAACGATTGCGGATTGTGTGCCGGTGCTGGGAGAGAACCGGGCGCTGGTAAAATATGGCTTGATTGTTTTGTCTAAGACCCGACGGATCGGATTGCAGGAATTGTTCAAAGTCGGCCGGATCAATATCGATGAAAATAATCTGGCTACGACCCAGCAAGTCTCTTTCCAGATCGCACCGCGCATCAACGCGGCCGGCCGGATGGACCACGCTAACGCGGCTTATAATTTGGTGATTGAAAAAGACCGGGTGGTGGCACGGGAGATGGCGTTGGAGATCGAAAGCAAAAATCAAGCCCGGCAAAAAGTCACGGCGGAAATCGTCAAAGAGATCCGCGCGTTGGCGGAAAATTATTTTAAAGAAAAAAAACTGATCGTTGCGGCGGACGAACACTGGCAGGTAGGAATCTTGGGGTTGGTCGCCGGAAAAATTGCCGATGAATTCAGCAAACCGACGATGGTTTTGCAAAAGCAAGGAAAGGAATTGATTGGCTCTTTGCGCAGCATTCCTCAAGTGAATATTATTGAGGCTTTGGGAAAATGTTCCGATTGGCTGATAAAGTTCGGCGGGCACTCTCAGGCGGCCGGTGTGACGGTGGCGGAAAAAAATTTCGAAATTTTTTGTGAAAAACTTTCCGGCGTAGTCGAACAAGAATTGGCGGGCAAGGAAATTGTGCCGGAAATCGAAATCGATGCGGAAGTGACGGCGGAAGAGGTGAATTGGGAATTGCTTTTGGAAATAAATAAGATGGAACCGTTCGGCGAAGGAAATGAAGAGCCGGTCTTTTTAATGAAAAATATGATTGTAGAAGAATTAAAAAATGTCGGAAACGGCAGTAAGCATTTGAAATTGACTCTGCGCGCGGAAAATAATCCGAAAATTTTCGAAGCGATCGGTTTTGGTTTTGGCGAGAAGTTTTCCGAACTGAAATCGGGCGATCGGATTGATATCGTATTTAATCTTCAGGAAGACGAATGGAATGGGAACAAGAAGATGCAACTGCGACTGGTTGATTTGAAAAATAAAAAATAAAAAATAAGAGACACCTTGCTAGGTGTCTCGAGTTGGCTGAAGAGGTGAGTGACTTTTGGGGGCTGCGGAGCTCTGAAAAATCCTATTTGATGGGTCGCTATGCTTAGCGCACCCAAAATTAGGATAGCAGCAGCTGCAATTATCCACAACAAAACATGCTTTTTCATGTCTCTTAAACCTCCTTGCGGGATATTTTATTACAAGTCTAAATTATTTTTTGAAATCAGTAAAGTGTGCTAAGATAAACTCATGAACGAAAAAATTATCATGTACACGGACGGCGGATCGCGGAACAATCCCGGACCGGCGGCCATCGGTGTTTACATTGAAACGCTCGGAAAGAAATATTCCGAATATATTGGAGAAAAGACCAATAACGAAGCAGAATATATGGCGCTGATTTTCGGCTTGAAGAAAATCAAATCGCTCATTGGCAATGAAAAAGCCAAGCAATCGGAAATCGAATGCGTCCTGGACAGCGAACTGGTCGTGAAACAATTGAACCATGAATACAAATTAAAAGAAGAACATATCCAGAAATTTTTTATTGAAATTTGGAACTTGATGTTAGATTATAAATTGGTAACCTTTCGTCACGTACTGCGGGAAAAGAATAAGATTGCGGACGGACTGGTGAATGAGGCGCTGGATGCGCAAGAAAAACAAAAAACTTTATTATAAATCAAAATGGCAAAAACAAAAAAACGTATCATCTGGTTAATTATAATCGTTGTAATTGTTATCGGCGGTTATTTTATGTTTCGCAAGGCGCCGATCAGTCCGTACACGACCCAGCTCGCGACAGTGGGAAATCTGAAGCAGACCGTCTCTTCGACCGGAACTTTGAAAGCCGAACAGGAGATTGATCTGGGCTATCCTGGATCTGCCAAGATAGAAAGTATCTATGTAAATGTCGGAGATGTGGTCAAGGCAGGCCAGCTCTTGGCGGTTATCGACGAAGGAACTTTGCCGTACCAGCTGACCGAAGCACAGGCCAATCTGAAAACGCAACAGGAAACTTTGGATAATATGAAAAAACGGGCCGATCTATATAATCGGGATCAGCGGGATGCGCAAAGAGCGGTGATCAACGGCGCGCAAGCTAGCATTGCTTCTCTTCAGACGCAGATCACTGATACCAAGATATATTCGCCGATCGCCGGCATCATAACTGTGCGCAATGGCAATCCGGGCGAACTGACTGTTGCAGCACAAACGATTTTGACGGTGGCTAGTCCTGGTCCGCTCCATGTGGAATCGGACGTTGCTGAATCGGATATTGCCAAAGTAGCGGTTGGTCAAACGGCCCAGATCACTTTCGACGCACTCGGACAGGATCAAGTTTTCAACGCGAAAGTTACCGACATCGATCCGGCTTCTACGGTTGTCGACGGCGTAGTCTATTATCGGATCAAATTGAGTTTGGACAACAATGATTCGCGATTGAAAGATGGCATGAGTGCAAACATTGATGTTTTGACGGCGGAAAAAAATAACGCGCTGATGATTCCGCAATTGGCAGTAAAGACGGATAATAATGGTAAGCAGTACGTGGACGTCCTGGTGGGCAACACAGTGAAGACCCAAAAAACGGAACGGAAATATATTCAGACTGGTTTGCAAGGAGACAATGGAATGGTGGATGTGACGTCAGGTTTGAATGCGGGGGATAAGGTGGTGACGTTTACGGCGCAATAATTTTTTCAAGGACCTATAGGGCTTATAGGTCGCATAGGTCTTATGGAAAATCTGATCCGAATCAAAAATCTTTCCAAAACATACGAAAATGACGAAGTTCTGACTCCGGCGGTGAAAGGCGTGTCTTTTGCTATCGAAAAGGGCGAATTCGTTTCCATTATGGGCCCGAGCGGATCGGGCAAGTCGACGCTCATGCAGATACTGGGATTTCTGGACCGGCCGACCGGCGGCGAATATTTTTTCGAGGGGACCGACACGCAAAATTTTTCCGACGACGAGCTGGCGACGATCCGCAACGAAAAGATCGGCTTTGTCTTTCAGACTTTTAATTTGCTTCCCAAAACGACCGTTTTTGAAAACGTGGAGCTGCCTTTGATGTACGATCCGCATATTTCCAAAATCAATGAGAAAGAAGTGCTGGCCGCACTGCAGAGCGTCGGAATGGACCATCGCAAGGATTATTTTTCCAACCAGCTGTCGGGAGGAGAGCGGCAAAGAGTGGCGATCGCGCGCGCTTTGGTAAATAATCCGAGCGTCATTTTTGCTGACGAGCCGACCGGAAACTTGGATTCCAAATCAGGGACGCAAGTGATGAAAATTTTGCAGAAGCTGAACGACGCCGGCAATACGATCGTTCTGGTGACGCACGAAACTTTCACGGCCGAACACGGCAAAAGGATGATCCAGATGAAAGACGGAGAAATAGTTTCCGACGCGCCGATCTTGAATCGCAGATTCGCGACGGACGGCGAACTCTTAAAATAAGGAGCTTTTGACCTTTGATAATAAACTAAAATTTTTACAAAATATGTTTTGTTTGAGCCAATCTCGTAATAATGCGAAGTCAGATTGTGCAAAGACAAAAATTTTGAGCATTGGTTGCTTTATTTTAGCGAAGAACAGGAATTATATTTAAAAAGTTTGAATTTATGGACAAGGAAAAATACATGCCATCAAAAGAAGAAATTGCTCGCGCAGAACGCAGAAAATATGACGACAGAGAAGCAGCGCAAAGATCCGAAATACGGAAAGGGAATTTTGATCAGGAACAAGTTTTGTCAGAAAGTTTTGATAATGAAAAGGAAAAAAGACCGCAAAAACTTTATAGGGCTTTTACTATTAATCCGGAGGAACTTTCTTTTGAAAAATTTCGAGAAACTTTGACTCCAATAAATATTAATGAAAATGATCAGACAAAGGTTAATGATGGGAATGAGCTAGGTGTGTATATGTCCACCAATGAAAATATGGTTAAAAGTTACGGACAAAACGATGCTTTTGTGGAAAATTTGCACATCAAAACCCCTGTATATAATAATGGCTATGGAAATACAAGTTATATAAAATTGCCAAGCTGCGGAGTAATAATTGAGGTTAACACTAATAATTTGCCCATAAAAAAACCGGAAATAACTGCGCAATTACAGGGGGTTTACAATAATGGTATGGAAGGAGATGAGTGGATTGCTGATGCAATACCGGCAACAAACTATCGAGTGAAAAGGCTTACTTTAAATGTCGGCGAAGGAGATTTAACGAGAATCATAAAAGATATTGATGGTTCTGATTCAAAAAAATTGCAAGAAGCTATTGACTATATCAAAAATGAATTTGAAAAAAAGAAACAAGAAGCCCTAAGATACAAAAAATTTCTAGAATCATTGCCGAATAACGAGAGGCTTCGGAATAAAATGTATCTGGATCAAAAATGGAAAGAATATCAAGAAAATGATGATTTTGAAAAGGTGGAGTCTGTACGGGAGAAAAAAAATTTGTAACGGCACGAAATATTTTGAGCAAAAAAGAGGCTTTTTATGGAGTGAGCGATGGCACCGATGTTTTGGCTGTAAAACACATTATCTAATAATAGGTTAAGTACAAATGGTTATATAAAAAGACTATTTTGTTTCAAAATATTTTTGAAAAATATATAAAAGATTTTAAAAGTTCAAAAAGGGTTTAGCTTCTTTAAATTTAATATCTATGGAAAAACTGCCAATTTTTAAAGACAATTTACCTGAAAGTAAAAAACTGGATGAAATTAAACAAGAAATAGTCAGTACGTTAGAGATCATAAAAACAACAAAACTATTTGAGCCTGAATTTTTAGGCAAGCTTGCTTTAGTTTATTACGGAAGCAAAAAGACTTACAGATTTCAAGCAGGAACAGTCTCAGAAGTTTCTAAAAAAAAATTTGATGTGCAAGAATTTATGCAAGGGAGACGGACGGATTTTGTTGGAATAAATCCGAAAAAAGAATTTGAAGGATATGATATATCAAAGTTGAATGATAGACAGTTTTTACCTTTCATTTTTTTCGAGGGGAAATTGGCCTATGATGAATTTGTTGCCCACGAAATAGCTCACAATGTTTTTGATAGGCAGTATAAACAAAATATTGGGCAATTTGAAGAAAAGGGAGATTTAACTGATGTATCTGATGAATATCGAAAAAAAATAAAGAGCATAATAATCCCGCTGGTTAAAAAATATTATCCCAGTATCGAAACAGAGAGATTTTCTTTCAGTCGGCAGCAAATAGCCGAAATATTTTGTATGCTATACCAAAGGGAGTTTTGTAAAAGAGCAAATGTAAATATGGTAATACACGGCAAGGCTGGAGAGAAAGTGGAAAGGTTTGCAAATAGTCCAGAAAATGCATTATCCGAATTCAATGAGAAATATGGCAGAAAATGTTCAATGGATGATTTTTACAAAGAGAACCATATTTTATCGTTGATAGCCGCGCCTTTAATAGAAAAAGAATATTCGGAATGGGATGAAAGGATAAATTTATTTTAAAAGTAAAAAAGGAGCTTAAAAAAGGAGCTTAGCTCCTTAACGCAATGCAATTTTCAGACCCGATTAAAATCGCATATCGGAATCTGACGGCGAACAAGTTTCGCTCGTTTTTGACCATCCTGGGAATCATCATCGGTGTGGCTTCGGTCATCCTGATCATGGCGATCGGCCAATCGGCGCAAGGCTTGATCCTTAATCAGCTTGAAGGCGTGGGATCGAATCTGGTGCTCGTGATTCCGGGCGGCAATGATAACGGACAGAGTCTGGTGTCTCAGCTGACCGGAATAAACATAACTTCGCTAAAGTACAGAGATTTTTTGGCGATCATGGACAAGAATAATGTGCCGGAAGTCCAGGCCGGCGCCGCGTACGTCCAAGCCAACGAGATAGTTTCCTACAACGGTAATGAATCGACTTATTCCATAAACGGCGTGACGCACGAAGTGACGGACGTGGAAAGCCTGGATATTTTGGAGGGTCGGTCGTTCATGCCGGAAGAAGATACGAACATGGCCCGCGTGGCGATCGTCGGTGAAAATCTTAAAAAAGATCTGTTCAACGGCGACGATCCGGTGGGAAAGCAGATTAAGATCGACAATCAGATTTTCAACGTGATCGGCGTTTTTCACGAGCGGGTGCCGGGCGTCGGCGGAGACGCGACGGACGATATGATTATATTGCCGTTCCGGACGACGCAAAAATTATTGCTGGGGATCGACCATGTGAATGTATTGCGGTTCAAGGTTTCGGACGCTTCGCAGATTGCGGCCGCCAAAAATGATATTGCCAAAACTTTGCGCATCCAGCACAACATCACTGATCCGGCCAATGATGATTTTTCGGTCAATGATATGGCTTCCGCGCTTTCCGCCGTCACCAATGTGACAGATGTCATAAGATATTTTCTTCTGGCGGTGGCTTCCATTGCGCTGGTCGTGGGCGGGGTCGGTATCATGAATATCATGCTCATTTCGGTCAATCAGCGCATCCATGAAGTTGGCCTGCGCAAAGCGGTCGGCGCCAGAAATTCCGATATCTTGGAACAATTCTTGCTCGAGTCGGCGACGATCACTCTGGTCGGAGGAATTGTCGGAATCATCATCGGCATTGCTTTTGCCTTTCTCATTTCCGTAATCATCACGAAGGGCTTCGGCTATAGTTGGCAATTCATCGTTTCCTGGCAATCGATCGTCGTAGCCACTTTGGTTTCGGTGATAATCGGACTCATTTTTGGAATTTATCCGGCAAGAAAAGCTTCACGAATTTCTCCGATGGAAGCGTTGCGTTATGAATAAATATTTTTTATGCACGAATTTTTCGTCTCATTTAAATTAGCTGTAAAAAGCATCGGATCGAACAAGGGTCGGACGGCGCTATCGATTTTGGGAATTGTTATCGGCGTGGCGTCGATTGTTTTGATTCTGGCGTTTGGAATGGGCATTAAAAGCTATGTCGTCGGCCAGGTGGAAGCGTTCGGAACCAACATCATTTCCATCAAGCCGAAAGTGCCCGATATGAAAGTCGCATCCGTCCAAAATATTCGCAGTGCAGCTTTCGGAGCGATCACGACTTTGAAAATATCCGATCTCGAGGCGGTGGCTAAAGAATCGCAGAATATTTCCGGCTGGTACGCGACCAATGTCGGCCAGGCGTTGGCCAGTTACGGATCAAACAGTGTCCGAGCCAGCTTGTTCGCCGCCACGTCGGGAGTTTTTACGGTCGATCCGCAGACGAAAATCGCGGAAGGGCGGGCGTTTACTGACGATGAAGATCGGAGTTTGGCGCAAGAAGTTGTTCTGGGCAGCCATATTAAGACCCAGTTATTCCAGGACGAAGATCCAATCGGGAAAGATATCAAATTGGGCGGCGCCAATTATCGCGTGATCGGTGTCTTGCAGGAACGCGGCTCGACCGGATTTTTAAATTTTGACGATTTCATCTACATGCCGCTTCGCACCTATCAGAAAAAGATCGCCGGTATCGACTACACCCAAGGCGGCGTGTTCGCGCTTAAGGATGCCAACCAAACTGACGCGACGATAGCTGAAGCTACTGCGATTATGGATGAACAACACAACATCATCGATCCGAACAAAGAAGATTTTTCCGTGCAATCCATTTCCCAGGCGACCAGCATTTTGGATGAGGTTTTTCTGATCATCAATATTCTCCTAGCTGGATTGACCTCCATCTCGTTGATCGTGGCCGGTGTCGGCATCATGAATGTTATGTATGTGTCAGTGGCGGAGCGGACTTTTGAGATCGGCTTGCGCAAAGCGGTCGGCGCGCGGCAATCTTACATCCTCAAACAATTTCTTCTGGAGGCGATCATGATTACGCTGTTGGGTGGCGCGGTCGGGATCGTTTTGAGTGCCGGCGTGGTCTATTTGGCGAATCTGGCCATTCTTCGCGCCGGGTATACCGTGGATTTCAGCTTGACCTGGCCGATCGTGGCGGCCGGCTTGGGATTCGCCGCGGTGACCGGCCTTATTTTTGGATATTATCCGGCGAAAAGAGCGTCGCGACTTTCGCCGATGGACGCGCTGCGAAAGGAATGAAAATGTCTGAAAAATTCAAAAATAAATATCGAATCGATTCATCTCGATTGCGTGGTTATGATTATTCGCAAAGCGGGACGTATTTTGTTACAATTTGTACGAAAGAAAGAGAAGAATTTTTTGGAAAAATAGAGAAAGGAGAAATGGTTTTATCGGAAATGGGAGAAATTGCAAATAAATTCTGGCAAGAAATTCCAAAACATTTTCCATTTGTAAATTTAGATATTTACCAAATAATGCCAAATCATATTCATGGTTTAATTGAGATATCCAATGTCTGTAGAGACGAGGCATTGCCTCGTCTCTACGTTGGTAATAATTCTAAAATGTCCGAAATATCACCCAAATCAGGATCGTTATCTGCGATAATAGGTTCGTATAAATCGATTGTTTCAAAAATGGTAAGAAAACAATTTAATCCTATTACCTTCGCTTGGCAATCGCGATTTTACGACCACATCATCCGCAACGAAATATCCTTAAACAAAATCCGCGAATATATTCGAATCAATCCGGAAATGTGGGAACGCGATCGTAATAATGTTGAAAATTTGTGGATGTGATGAAAATAAAAAAAATCGCCGGAACCGAATTGCAATTGCGATCGCAATGATCTCAGCGGAAGTGTAGTTTTTTTATTCTCTAACTCTTTCAATTATTTCTGGGTTAGAAACTATATTGAGGTAAGTAAAATTTGCAGCATTAGTGTTTATGATCATGTCGCCATGAGAGCCCCAACCGCCATGGTAAGTTTTGACTGTCGATAGATAAATGAGGGGACCTTCCACCTTTCTTATGATTCCATAAAAATCGTAAGAATGACCTTTGTCTTCCGATAGATATACTTGTACCACAACGTCTATTAATTTCCTTAACATTTCTTTCTCCTTCTGCCTTGAATAAGGCATTTTTTAAATTTCAAAATTTTAGGTACTACTAGACTATTTATTATACACAAAATCCAATTTTTGTCAACGTTGTTGCGGTTTTTTCTTTATGCTACCCTGTAAGAAACGAGCTAAATTTAAAGTAATAAAATCTTATGGACGAAACAAAAAAAATCCAAGATGCCGTAATTGAAAAAGCGGACGATATGGAAGAAGGACCGGTTGAGGAAAAGGAAGAAGACGTGGAATCGGAAGAAAGGATTTATAAAAACAAAAGGGCTGATTTTTACATCGAGCTGGGATTGATTTTGATTTTAGGAATTCTGGTCGGTATTGCGGTCAAGACCGAAGCGGACAAGAAAATTACGATCGGCTTCAGCGATTATCTGATCAAACAAGTGCCGAACGCTTACAACATCAATCAGATGGAAGCTCAGTTGGTCCAGGAACAGTCTCAGACGCAGTCGCAAGCGCAAAACGTCGAGAACAGTTCGAGCATTTCAGTCTCCTCTGGTCAGTCGCAGAGCAGTCAATCTCAGTCGCAAAGTTCAAGTGTTAACTCCAATCAATAAAAATATTAAATAATTAAATTAAGCGTAAAAAAATGGAAAAGGATAAAAAGGCAAAAGAAGCTCCGCTTGCATCGGAAGAATCCAAAAAGAGCGAAAAGACAGAAATAACTTCGCTTGCGTCGGAAAAATCCGAGAAAGATAAAAAAGTAGAGGAGGTCTCGACTGCGTCAGCAGAACTTGAGAAAAATGATTCTTCTAGCGATAAGAAGAAAATCAAGAATCTTATTTCAATTTCAATATTGCTGACCGGGCTTTTTGTCGGCAGCCTTTTCGTGGATGTCGCCCAGCTGGTCAAAGGCGGCGGTTTTTCCCAAAAGGCTCTGCAATCGGCGGATATTTTTGCTGATGGCGGAAAGACTTGGGTAGCCTACAACCAACCGATCGTGAATGTTCAAGTTTTGACCGATCCGAAAAATGATCCGAGCGATGTTTTGGTCTGGCTCAAACAAGTGTTTCCGACGATTTCAGCCCAAAAAGTTGATTATACTTCCGATCAGGGAAAAAGTTTAATTAAGGAGTATGGCATCACGTCAATTCCGGCTTTCATTTTTTCCAAAGATGTGACACAAACCGATGTTTATTCGCAAGCGCAGCAGGTGTTTATACAAAAAGACAACAGCTATGTTCTTGATACGCAACAGTTGGGAATTCCGGTGGATAAGAATCTGACAACTTCTCAAACCGGCACCGGGAAATAAAATAATCTAAGCACTCGATTCTTGAAAAAGAACCCTCGAGAAGAGGGTTCTTTTGGTATTGACAAAAATTAATTTTTGAATTATTATCTGCTGTTGAAGTTCTTTTATAAATTTATAAAATTTTGGGGAGGAAGGTGTCATGATTTGGGTAGTCTTGAGATGGGCAGCTAATCTGTTGACTGTTTCTAGATTGTTTGTCCCGGTTTTAATTTTTCATCCTGCTTTTAAGGCGATGGGTGTTGAAAAAAAATTATTTATCATCCTGGGATTCCTTATTACAGACGCAATAGACGGAAAATTGGCAAGGATTGCTGAAAAAAAGACCGGAGTGAAAAATTGGTTTGGGAAGTTCGAACACGCAGTTGATAAATTTGTTATAACATCAGTCATTTATTTTATATATATTAGTGCCAGATTGATGTTTTGGGAAGGTGTTACAATTATAGTCGGCGAAGCAATGATGGCGTTAGCGTTTATAAGTCTTGTAAGGAAGAATCTGGGAGAGGAATCCTTGATGGGCTTGGCTTTTAAAAGTCTTATAAGGAAAAATCCGGAAGACATTAAAAAACTTTCGGAAAAAATTTCTGGGATAAAGGTTGTTATTTCTGGCAATGCCAATGCATGGGGAAAACGTTCGCATGTTTTTTATTTCTTAATGCTTGTGTTCGCCTTATTCCCCAACAGATTTGCAGTGCACACTCTATTCGCAATTGGAGTAGGGTGTCGGACAATATCAATATTTTTATTTGTTCGGGATACCAAAGGCGGTGAATCATAGCCGCCTTTTTTCTTTTGTGTTATAATGATACTCATGAAGTACAACAAAGAAATTTTTGAAATAATTTTTCACGGTCGGGGCGGACAAGGCGCCAAAGCCGCCGCCGAAATTGTGGCGCAAGCCGCGGTAAACGAAGGTAAATTCGTCCAAGCTTTTCCGAATTTCGGTCCGGAGCGGAGCGGCGCGCCGACCAAGACGTTTGTCCGTATCTCTGACAAAGAAATTCGCAATCATGAACCCGTCGTCGACCCGGACGTCGTGGTGGTTTTAGATGAAACGATTGCCGATTCGGTGGAGGTTACGACCAATCTCGATAAAAATGAAGCGTTGATCATCAATTCTAAAAGATCGCCCCAAGAAATCAAGGAAAAATTGAATTTCGAAGGCAGGGCCTATCCGATCGACGCCAACGGAATCTCGATGGAAATAATCGGTCAACCCCGCCCCAATACGGTTATTCTGGGAAAATTTGTCCAGGTGACGGAGGCGGTCGGTTTGGAAAGTGTCAAGAAAGAATTCGAAAAAATATTTTTGGGCAAGATCGGAAGGGAAGCGACGGATAAAAATTTACAAGCTATAGAAAAGGCTTACGATACTATTTAAATTTATGGAAAAAGGTGCGGTCATCAAACACGATCTGAAAAAAGCTCCGAAAACCGGAGACTGGGGTTATATGTCACCCAAAGTGGACAAATCCAGATGCAGCGGTTGTGCAACGTGCGTCCCGTTTTGTCCGGAGGCGGCCATCTCGATGGTAAAAGACCCGGAAGCTAAAAATAACAAGGGTGAAGTTTCTTCTTTTGACTATGATTTTTGCAAGGGCTGCGGCGTGTGTTCTGATGTTTGTCCGATGAAAGCCATAACTATGCAGAAAAAATAAAATTTGATAAACATGATGGATGATATCAATAAGAACAAACGAATAGCGCTGACGGGTGGTGCGGCCGCGGCGGAAGCTCTCAAGCAGATCGAACCGGAAGTGATGCCGGTTTACCCGATTACGCCTCAGACGCCGATCATCGAGACCTATGCCAAATTCCAGGCGGACGGCGAAGTGGAAACGGAAATTATACAAGTTGAATCGGAGCACAGCGCCATTTCGGCTTCTGTCGGATCGAGTGCGGCCGGCGCGCGGACGGTTACCGCCACTAGTTCGCAGGGATTGGCTTTGATGAATGAAATTTTATACATTGCGAGCGGCTTGCGCTTGCCGATTTTAATGTTGGTTTCGGCGCGGGCGCTTTCGGCTCCGCTCAACATCCATGGCGATCACAGCGACGTGATGGATGCGCGTGATACAGGCTGGATCCAAATTTTTTCGGAAAATGCGCAAGAAGTTTATGACAACACAATTATTGGCATGAAGCTGGCAGAAAAAGTCGGCTTGCCGGTCATGGTAATTATGGATGGCTTCAATGTTTCACACAGCGTGGAAAATTTGGAGATTTTAGATAAGGATGCGGTAAAAAAATTTGTCGGCGAATATAGGCCGGAAAATTATTTGTTAAACGTCGATAATCCGGTGACGTATGGTCCGTTGGCACTTCCGGATTATTATTTTGAATTCAAGGCTGATCAGGAAAAAGCGATGGAAGATTCCAAGAAAGAATATTTGCGTATTGTTAAAGATTTCGAAAAGTTGAGTGGCAGAAAGAAAAATTATTTTGAGAGTTATAAACTAGACGATGCTGAGCACGCGATCGTTCTGGCCGGCGCGACGGCCGGCACTGCCAAAGATGTCGTGGACAAATTGAGGAACAAGGGAGAGAAAGTCGGCATCTTAAAAATCAATCTGTTTCGACCGTTCCCGCGGGAAGAAATCGTCGCAGCTCTCAAAAATGTTAAGAATATCGCTGTGATGGAGCGTGCTATTTCATCGGGAACTTATTCGCCGTTTTTCCAAGATATCACTTCTGGTTTTTACGCTTTGGAAAAC
>JAJYJP010000017.1 GCA_021789395.1 bacterium
AAATGCCTAATTTTTAGAACGTAAAATTATTTTCCCGACAATACTGTCAAAACCTCCACTCCCTTTTCCGTCACCACAATCGAATTTTCGTAATGCGCGCTGAGGCTCCCGTCTTTAGTTTTAAAAGTCCAACCGTCCGATCCCAAAATAGTTTCAAAATTGCCCGCGTTCACCATCGGCTCAAGCGCCAAAGTCATCCCAGCTTCCAGCGTCATATCGTTATATTTTTTATTGAAATAATTGGGAATGTACGGATCTTCATGCAGTTCTTGTCCCACGCCGTGACCGACCAGATTCCGCACCACCGAAAAACCGTTAGTTTCCACAAACTGCTGGACCGCCTTGGAATAGTCGCTCAGCTTCGCTCCAGCTTTCATTTTTTTAATTCCTTCCCAAAATGATTTTTCTGTCACGGAAATAAGCTTCTGCGCCTCATCGGAAATTTTTCCCACCGCGAACGTTCGCGCCATGTCGGTATAAAAATTTTTATATTTCATCCCGATGTCCACCTTAAAAACATCGCCTTCTTTCAGAATTTTATTTTCATCAGGAATGCCATGGACAATTTCGTCGTTGATCGAAGCGCAGATAGTGGCCGGAAACGGATTACCGTCTTCCGCTCCGTAACCTTTGAACGCCGGCACCCCTCCATAAGACAAAATAAGCTCTTCGGCGAGCTTATCCAATTCCGCCGTGGTTTTTCCCGGCACTATGGCCGCTTCAATCTTTTTCATCACCTCGGCCAAAATCTTTCCGCCTTCGCGCATCGATCGGATATCCTCTTTTGATTTGATGCTTATCATATTTTTTCAATTTGTCTGGTTATTTCTTCCAAAGCTTTTTCGATCGTTTGAGCTCCGTCTATCTCAACCAGCATTCCTTTTTCTTTATAATAATCCAAAACCGGAATAGTTTCTTTGCGAAACACCTCAAGCCGCTTGCGAATTCCTTCCGGAGTATCATCAATCCTTTGCTCCAATCTTCCTCCACACTTGGCACATTTCTCTCGGGCGTTCCGGATATCTTTGCCCATGATGAACTGTGCTTTGCACTTCGCGCAAATCCAACGTTTGGAAATCCTTTTGATCGACTCTTCTTCGGAGACATCCAGAAAAAACACTTTTTCTATTTTTTTTCCAAAGCTTTGGAATATTTTTTCCAAAAAGCCGGCTTGTTCCAGATTCCTGGGCATCCCGTCCAAAATCACCCCTTGCTCTCGGTCAATGTCGTTCAATTTGAGTTGCAAAATTTTTTCCAAAATATGATCCGGCACGAGTTCTTTGCGGACATTTATGATTTCATAAACTTCCTTGCCCAATCCAGTCTCCATGGCCGCCACTTCACGGAGAAACCTGCCAACATCGATGTGTTCAAGGCCATATTTTTTGGCTAAAAGTTCGGCCTGCGTTCCCTTGCCGGATCCTTGCGGACCAAGAATGATAATATTCATAGTAAAAATTCTCACGAAGCGAGCTAGAAGCCTTCGTAATCACGCATCACCAGCTGGCCTTCGATCGCCTTGACCGTCTCAATCACAACCGCCACTACGATCAGCAACCCGGTGCCGCCAATGGTCACGGTATTTATTCCGGTGATACCCTGGATGATAAACGGCAGAATCGCAATGACACCCAAAAACAGAGCGCCCGACAGAGTGATCCGGTTCATTATCTTGTACAGATACTCGGTCGTATTATTGCCAGGCCGAATGCCGGGAATATAGCCGCCTTGTTTCTGGAGACTCTCGGAAATTTGGTGCGGATCAAAAACGACCGCGGTATAAAAATATGTAAATGCCACTACTAAGACGAAATAGGCCGAACCGTAAAACCACTGGTTTTGAAAAATGTTTTTCGTAAAGACAGCAATGTTCACGATTGTCTGATTGTGAGCGTTTACCAAAAAATTGGCAATCATTCCTGGAAAAAGCATGATTGACATGGCAAAGATAATCGGAATTACGCCGGCCTGATTAACACGCAGCGGCAAGTGCGTCGAAGTTCCGCCGTACATTTTGTTGCCGCGGATCCTTTTGGCATAAGAAACTGGAATATTCCGTTGCCCTTCTGTCACAATCACGATGGCGCCGATAACGACTATGGTAAACGCCAGCAATATGATATACGTGAAAAGCTGGGACGGATCAAAAGTAGAATAAAGCTGGGAAATTGCCGCGGGCAAGCCCGCTACAATGCCAGCAAAGATGATGAGCGACACTCCGTTTCCGATATTTTTTTCCGTAATCAATTCCCCCAGCCACATCAGGAAAATGCTTCCGGCCACGGCAATTACGATGATGGAAAAAATATCAAAAGCGTTCAGTTGTCCTAAAATATTTTGCGAGCGGAGCAAAGTAATCATGCCGAAGGTCTGGAGTGCCGCCAATGGTACCGTGATCCAACGCGTCCACTGATTGAATTTCTGCCGACCGGCTTCCCCTTCTTCTTTGTACAGCTGCTCAAGACTCGGGATGATCATGGTCAGAAGCTGCATGATGATCGAGGCTGTGATGTAAGGACCGACGCCCAACAAAACGATCGAGATGCTGTGCAATCCGCCACCGGAAAAAAGATTCAACAAACCGAAGAATTGGTTATTCTGAAAGAAAAGCCGCAACTGATCCTGATTGACGCCCGGAATAGGAATGTTGGCCATCAATCGAAAAACAACCAAAAGACCCAGGATAAAAAATATCTTATCCCGCAATTCCTTAATTTTGAAAATTTGAGTAATTTTATTCAGCATATTAAATTTTTCTTCTATTTTCTGTTTTTAAAGCCAACAAGCTAACTCTGCGAGCTAGCTTTGAATTTCTCCTTTGGCTTTTTCGATAGATTCCTTGGAAGTTGCGCTGAGCAGAATTCCTTTTTCCACTTTCAGTTTCTTTTTAAGTCCAGCCTTGCCCAATATTTTTATCCTACCGGTCTTTATTTCTATCCTGTCGACCAAGCCGGACTTTATCAACGATTCTTTATTGATCACGTCACCGTCTTTGAATTTCTTTTCCAGATCGGCGATTTTAACAACAATATTTTTTGGCCGAAGCGATTTGAAGCCGCGCACTTTTTTCAGGTGGTCGGTCAGGGTCGAGCGTCCTCCCTCAAAAAGCGGATTGACATGGGCGCCGCTTCTGGCTTTCTGTCCTTTATTGCCCTTGCCGGAATAGGTTCCTTTTTTGCCACCGCGGCCGATCGTCTTCCTTTTCTTCCTTGGCGTATTGAGTTTTAACGTATTTATCTGCATGACTTTGTCTTATTTAAATTTATGCTTGTCTCGCTTTTCTGGTCCGAGAAATTTCAAATCCTTTCAGGGCTTCGACGGTCGCGCGGGCCACATTCAATTTATTAGAAGTTCCCAATGATTTAGAAACAATGTCCTTGAGTCCGGCCAGATCAATTACGGTCCGGATAGCCCCGCCGGCAATGATGCCACGTCCTTCGGCAGCCGGTTTCAATAAAATTTTCGCGCTGCCTAATTTGTAGGAAACTTCGTGCGGAATAGTATTGCTTTTGACAGTAGAAACACTGATCATGTTCTTCTTGGCATCGTCGAAAGCTTTTCTGATTGCATCCGAAACATCGGCGCCTTTGCCGACTCCGACCCCCACCTTACCCTTGCGGTTTCCGATCACTAAAGTCGCCCGAAAACGGAAACGACGTCCGCCTTTGACTACGCGAGTAACGCGCGCCAAGTCCAAAAGCTTCTGGTCAAATTCCGGCTTCTCTCTTTTTGCGCTAAATTTTTTCTCACCTTTTGCCATAATTATGTTTAACTTAAAAAATTTTTAAAACTTCAATCCGTTTTCGCGCGCTCCATCCGCCAACGCTTTCACTTTTCCATGATACTGATAGCCGGCCCGGTCAAAAACGACAGTGTTTATTTTTTTAGCCAAGCATTTTTTGGCGATTGCCGCTCCGACTTTCTTAGCGCCTTCGACACCATTTTTTGCTTTTACCTCTTTCAAAGAAGCAGCAGCCAATGTTACGCCATTAGTATCGTCAATGACTTGGGCGTAAATCTCCTTCAGACTTCGAAAAACAGCCAGTCGCGGTTGGACGGAAGTGCCGGAAATTTTGGCGCGGACGCGCTTCTTCCTCTGCAGTCTTGATTTGTTTCTACTTATTTTATTCATAATCATAAATTAACTTTACTTAGCAGCCGCTTTCTTTCCGACTTTTCTTCGGACGTGTTCGCCCACATAACGGAAACCTTTCCCTTTGTACGGCTCAACTTTTTTCAATTTCCTGATGTCAGCGGCAAATTGTCCGACCGCCTGCTTGTCAATTCCGGAAATAGTCAGTACGTTATTTTCCACGCCGGCCGTCAATCCTTCCGGCACGACCACTTCCACCGGATGGGAAAATCCCAGCGCCAAAACTATTTTCTTACCTTGCGCCGACATACGGTAACCCACTCCTTGCAATTCCAACTGTTTCTTGTATCCCTCTTTGACACCGGCCACCATATTGTCGATAAGCGCCCGCGTCAAACCCCAGATAGCCGGAGCTTTTTTGGATTTTCCTTTTTGAGTTACGATAATCTCTTTGTCTTTGATCTCCACGGCCATTTCCCGATGGACAGTAAGCTCCAAAGTTCCTTTCGGCCCCTTGATCTCAAGACGGTTGTTTTGAAGTTTAGCTTCAACTCCGTCGGCTAATATTACTGGTTTTTTTCCTATACGACTCATTTTTTTGAATTTAATTTAGATTTCTTACCAAACTTCACAGACATATTCTCCACCCAACCCGTTTTTTCTTGCCTCAGCCGCGGTCATTACGCCTTTCGAAGTAGAAATAACCGCAATGCCGTAATTTTTTCTGACCGGCTTGATCTCCTTATTCTTCACATAAATTCTCTGGCCTTCTTTGCTGATTCTGCCGATATGCTTGATGGCAGGCACTTTTTTAACGTTGGAAATTCTGTAATATTTCAGAGTTATCTTTAGATTTGAGATGTTATCCACGGTTTCCTTCAAGACTGATTCGATAAATCCTTCCTTCTCTAAAATCTTGGCAATGGCCAATTTCAAGTTAGATGCTTTAACAACCACCTCATTTTTCCCGGCTCGCTGGGTGTTTCTTATTCGTGTTAACATTTCTGCTATTGGATCTAACATATGTATTCTATAAATTTTAAATTTAAAATTTCAAATTTTAAATTATGATTATTTTTAATTACCAACTTGATTTCTTAACTCCCGGTATCTGTCCGGTGCTGGCCAATTCTCGGAAGCAAATTCTGCAAATATCAAATTCCCGCATATAGCCATGTTTTCGGCCGCAGCGCCAACATCTTCTCACTTCTCGTGTAGAAAACTTGGGTTTTTTTCTTGCTCTTGCTTCTACAGATTTCTTTGCCATAAATGTTTATAAAATCTCTAAATTATTACTCTTGTATTTATAATTAATCCTTTTTCTCAATCGGGAATTCCAGCATCCGGAACAGTTCCAATCCTTTTTCCCGGCTTCCGGCCGTTGTCGCCACATTTACCTGGAAGCTCATGATATTCTTGACGTTTTCCGGAACAATTTCAGGAAAAATAGTATGCTCTTTGATTCCGATATTCAGATTTCCGTGCGCATCGACGGCCGATTCTTTAATTCCCTGAAAATCACGGACGCGCGGCAGGGCGGATCTTACCAAGCGTTCTAAGAAATCCCATTTGCGCTGGCCTCTAAGCGTCACTTTTATTCCGATTTCCAACCCTTCCCGAATTTTGAATCCGGCGATAGATTTTCTCGACTTGGTCATCACTGGTTTTTGTCCGGTAATCGCCTGGACAGACTCGAGAACATCTTTGACCATATTCGAATCTTTCAAATATTTTCCGATTCCGACATTAAGCACAACCTTTTCAATTCTAGGAACTTGCAGGTTGTTTCCCAGCTTGTGTTTCTTTTTTATTTCAGAAACAACTTCGCTATAATATTTTTCTTTGATCGTTTTCATATTTTATAATTCCGCCTTACACTTCTTACAAACTCTAAGTTTCTTGTCTCCCGCCACTTTAAAACCGACTCTGGTCGGCTTGCCGCATTTGGGACAAACCAGCATGACATTTGAAATATTCAGCTTGCCGGAAATCTCAACGCGCTGCCCTTGCTCTCCTTCCCTTCTTGGTCGCATATGTTTTTTGACCAAATTCAAACCTTCAACAGTCAGTCTATTTTCTTTCGGAAATACCCGCAAAACTTTTCCGGTCTTGCCGCTGTCTTTTCCTATAACTATTTTGACTTGGTCATTTTTCTTAATCTTCATATAATCTTGCTTTATATAATCTTTATAAAACCTCCGGAGCCAAAGATACGATCTTACTGAATCCTTTGTCTCTTATTTCTCGAGCGACCGGCCCAAAAATTCTGGTGCCTTTCGGATCTTTTCCGTCCAAAATAACGGCGGCGTTCTCATCAAACCGGATGAAAGAACCGTCTTTTCTTCTGAGTTCTTTCGCTTGCCGGACAATCACCGCTTTCACTTTATCTCCCTTTTTCACCATTCCTCGCGGTTCGGCCGATTTCACGGAAGCTACGATGATGTCGCCGATCTGGGCGTATCTTCTCCGAGAACCGCCAAGCACCTTGAAACATTCGATCATTTTGGCGCCGGTGTTGTCGGCCACTTTCAATTTTGTCTCTGCTTGAATCATAATGATTTATAAAACTTTATAACTTTTGTCTTTGCTGATAGGTTTAGTCGGAACAATTTCTACCACATCGCCAACTTTATATTTATTCTCCGCGTCATGAGCTTTATAACGATTGGTCACTTTCATTTTCTTCTTATATTTCGGATGGGTCTTAAAGCTGTCCACTGCCACCACTACGGTCTTATCCATCTTGTCGCTTACAACTATGCCTTTCTTTTTGGCAATTATTTTATTTTGAGAAACATTCTTTTCCATTATTTTTTCTCATTAATTAAAGTTAGAATCTTCGCTACGTCTTTTTTAGCATTCCGGATATCCCGCACTTTCGTAATATGTTTAGAAGCAATATCAAATCGCAACTTCCGCACGGCTTCTCTTTTCTCCGCCAAAAGCTTCTTCAGTTCTTCTATATTTTTTTCGCGCAATTCTTTGATCTTCATATGTTTTATTCGGCTTCTTTAACGATAAATCTGGTTTTGACGCTCAATTTATAGGCCGCCAATTTCATCGCTTCCTGGGCGATTTCTTTTTTGACGCCGTCCATCTCAAACAACACCCTGCCCGGTTTGATGACCGCCACAAAATGATCCACCGCGCCTTTTCCTTTACCCATCGGGGTCTCACTGCCTTTGGCCGTCATCGGTTTGTCCGGGAAAATCCTGATCCAAATCTTTCCGCCGCGTTGCACGTACCTGGTCATCGCCCGACGCGCCGCCTCAATCTGACGAGCCGAGACCAATCCGGTTTCCAACGATTTCAACCCGAAACTTCCGAAGCTGATAGCATTGCCACGACTGGATGTGCCGCGAATCTTTCCGCCTCGATGCAATTTCCTATGTTTTACTTTTTTAGGCATCAACATATATTTGTAGTCTCAAAATTCAGATCAGTCTGATTATTTATTATCTTTATTAAATACTTCTCCTTTATACAACCACACTTTTACTCCCAGAGTTCCATAAGTGGTATAGGCTGTCGCTCGGGCAAAATCAATGTTGGCGCGCAGAGTGTGCAGAGGCAGAGTTCCTTTAGCCGCCCATTCACGCCGAGACATTTCAGCGCCGCCCAATCTTCCCGACATCTCAATCTTCACCCCTTTGATCCTGTTATTTTTCAAAACTTGGTCAAGCATCGACTTCATCGCTCTCCGAAAAGGCATTCTTTTCTCCAACTGTTCGGCAATATTTTGAGCGATCAAAGAAGCGTTTTCTTCGAAATTCTTAACTTCCTGCACTTCCACTTTCAAGCCGGTCTTTTTGTTGGCAAAAAATTTGCTCCGGATATATTTCTGCATATCCTCAATCCCGCTGCCGCCTCTTCCGATCAGAACGCCAGGTCGGGCGGTTTTGATAACAATCTTCACCATTGCCGCCGATCGCTCCACTTCAACCTCGGAAATGGCCGCGCTTCTCCATTTCTTCATAACTTCCTGACGGATAACGATATCCTGCCGAAGATTTTCTTTATATTCTTTTTTATTGATCCATTTAGACTTCCAAGTATTGGTGATCCCTATTCTCAGTCCGACTGGATTTACTTTATGTCCCATACCGATAATTTTAAATTTAAAATTTTAAATTTTAAATTATTTAGTCGCTTCGCGACGAAATTAATATTTACATCGATTTTCTTCTGAATATCCGGCTGGTCAAGCCGCCTTTTTTCTCAACTTTTTTTCCTTTTTCCTCTGTCTTCACTTCTTTGGTTTTGCCTGAAACTTTTTCAGCCTTTTCCGATTTCTCAGCTTTTTCTTCTTCTTTGATCGCTTCTTTCTCGGCTTTTCTCTTGGCTTCCATCTTTTCTTTTTTTTCTTTTTCCAACTGCTCCTTGGATTTGCGACCTTTTCCCTCCACCCGTTCTTCCAAAATAATTTCCAGCTGCGAAGTTCTCTTCAGAAGCGCCCCGGCTCGGCCATACGCTTTCGGCATCCAGCGCTTCAGTGTCGGACCGGCACCAACAATCACATCATAGACATACATATTGTTGCGGTCAATTCCGAAATTATTCTCTCCATTACTAACCGCGCTTGCCAACAATTTCTTCACCGGATCATTGCTTCTCTTTACATTAGCATCGATCTGGTCCATCGCGATCTGCACATCCAAGCCTTTGATAAGATTGGTGACCAATCTTACTTTTCGCGGAGCGATTCTTAAATTTTTCAACTTAGCGGATACTTTCATAATGATATTTTACTATTTCTTCTTAGTTTCTGCACTAGTTTTAGCAGCTTTGGCCGCTTCCAATTCTTTTTGCTTGGCCGCCATTTCTATTTCTTTCTGCATTTTTCCTCCGTGTCGGGTAAACTTCCTGGTCAAAGAGAATTCCCCCAACCGATGACCGACCATTTCCTCGGTCACATAAACTGAAATAAAATCTTTTCCGTTATGAACACCAAAAGTAAAACCTACCATTTCAGGCGAAATCGACGAAGCGCGGGACCAGGTCTTGATGACTGATTTGTCACCGGGCTTCTTGTCTTGGATTTTCTTGATTAGTCTTTGATCCACATAAGGACCTTTTTTCAGTGATCTTGTCATATTATTGAACTATTTTCTCTTTTGTCGTCTTTTAATGATAAACTTGTTGCTGTATTTGAATTTCTTTCTGGTTTTCTTTCCGAGTGCCGGTTTGCCCCAAGGAGTCTTCGGATGTTTGAGACCGATTCCCTGGCGGCCTTCGCCTCCACCGTGCGGATGATCAACAGGATTCATTACGGTTCCGCGAACAGCCGGGCGCTTACCCATCCAACGGCTTCTTCCCGCCTTACCGATATTGACCGCGTTATGTTCGAAATTACTGACCTGCCCGATCGTGGCGTAACATTCGTTTTTAACCAACCTGATTTCTCCGGAAGCCAATCTGATCTGGGCATACTTTTCATCAACTGCCGCCAAAGTCGCTCCCGATCCGGCGCTGCGCACAGCTTGACCACCTTTGCCTGGAAATAACTCCACGTTGGAAATGATCGTTCCGACCGGAATATTTTTTACCATTGCCCGGTTGCCCAGCTTGACCGGAGCGGCCGGTGCAGTGACGATCTCGCTTCCCGCTTTAATTCCTTCGGAAGCCAAAATATATCTTTTTTCTCCGTCTTTATAATTAATCAATGCGATAAACGCGCTTCTGATTGGATCTTTTTCGATCGCAGCAACCTTACCGGGAACATTAAACTTATCTTGTTTGAAATCGATGACCCGATATCTTTGCTTGTGCCCGCCGCCTTGATGGCGCACAGAAATTTTTCCGTGCGATCTTCCTGCCTTGCTTTTTTGCGAAGCCAATAAAGATTTTTCCGGTTTCTTGGCCGCGTCAACAATTTCCGACTTCACGATCGACATATTTCTCCGCGCCGCATTGTTTCTTTTGTAAACTTTAATTGCCATATTGTTTATACACCTTCAAATAATTCAATTTTATCTCCTTCTTTCAAAGTCACGGTCGCTTTCTTAAGCCCCGCCTTCCAACCCGGAGTCCGCCCGTAATTCCTGAATTTTTTCGGAATGCTGGTGGTCCGCACGGAAATAACTTTGACTTTGTATAAATCCTCGACTGCTTTTTTGATTTCACCTTTTGTCGCCTCAAGATAAACTTTGAAAACATACTTGTTCAGCTCCATCTGCGCCGTGGAAGCTTCCGTGATCCACGGAGAAATCAAAACCTTGTAAGCAACCTTGCTTTCGCTTCCTGCGGTTTTTTCTTTTTTAACATCCTTTGCCATATGAAATCTCGCTTAAATTATTTCTTACTATACTTTTCTTCCAGATATTTGACGCTTTCTTTGGAAAGGATCAAATTCTTATTGTTCAAAATATCCAAAACATTCAACTGACTGACCAAGAGATTATTGACTTTCGGCAAATTGTTGCTGGCTCTGCGCGCTTCCTTTTCTTTTTCGGCAAATCCGACCAGCGTCGTGCCTTTGATTTTCAAATTATTCAAAGCCTTAGCCATTGCTTTCGTTTTGTTTTCCTTGAACGCGATCTTGTCAACCACCATCAGCTCTCCGTCTTTCAATTTTCCGGAAAGAACCGTAGCGATCGCCTTGGCATTCATCTTCTTGTTGATCTTCTTTTTAAAATTTCGGTCACTGGTCGGTCCGAAAGCGATACCGCCGCCTCTCCAGGTCGGAGTTCGCAGCGATCCAACGCGAGCGCGTCCCGTTCCTTTTTGCCTCCACGGCTTGATTCCTGATCCGGATCGTTCTCCTCTGGTTTTAGTGTCGGCCAAAACCTGACGCTTGTTCGCCATCAGAGAAACAAAAACCTGGTGGACCAAATCATCGTTAGCTGGCAGTCCAAAAACTGTTTCAGCCAACTCCATTTCTTCGATTTCTTTTCCTTCTAAATTGTATACTTTGACCTTTGCCATTTTTTTATTTGGTAAAAATTTCTACGACTCCCCCCGGGATACCAGGAACAGCGCCTTTTAATCCGATTAGATTCTTTTCCTTATCAATAAAAACAACTTTCACATTTTTCGACGTAGCTTGTACGCCACCTGTCCGGCCGGCCATTCTCATGCCTTTAAAAACATGGGCTGGGGTGGTCGCGCCGATCGAACCGGGCGCCCGCAGATCGTGCTTGTGACCATGAGACGCCGGGGATCCTCCAAAACCATACCTCTTGACTCCGCCCTGGAATCCTTTAGCTTTCGTCTTTCCGCTGACGCTCACTTCCTCGCCGATCTCAAAAATCTCAACTCCAAAATTTTCGCCCGCTTTCAACTCGGATCCTTCTGCCACAAATTCTTTTTTTACCGTTCTCTTTCTGGTCTTTTGCATTTCAACTTGGACTGCCGCGTAACCATCTTTTTCTTTCGTCCTAATCAAAGAAACTTTGTTGGGCAAACATTCAACAATAGTCGCATTCTGCGCTTCGCCTTCGTTGTATAGTGTAGTCATTCCGACCTTTTTTCCTAAAATAAATTTTGCCATATTCGTCTTTTTCTAAACAAAAAACTGGTCTCAATCGCCAGTCAAAACTCTTGGAGCTTTAGGTTCCTGGCTAGTTGAGTATCCCGATAGGTCGGGACTTTAACTAGTTCTGCATTCTATAATAATATCTTAAAAAGCCAATTACATCTTAATCTCGATGTCTACTCCGGCCGGCAGGTCCAAATTGGTCAAACTATCGATGGTCTTCGGAGTCGGGTTCCAAATATCGATCAATCGTTTGTGCATCCGCATTTCATATTGATCGCGAGCGTCCTTATGCACAAATGTGGATTTGTTGACGGTAAACTTCCGGATTTCAGTCGGCAAGGGAACTGGCCCAGTCACGCTAGCTCCGGTTCTTTCCGCTGTTTCAACAATCTGTTTGGCCGACTGATCAATAATCTTATGATCGTACGCCTTGATTCTTATCCTAATTCTTGATTTTGCTTCTTCTTCCTTAATCATTTTTTAAATGAAATTTAACTTGTATATACTTCTTATAAATTTACTCTATAAAGTCCGCCTTGTCAAGTAATTCAAGGCGGACCCGAAGAAAAAATTTATTTGATGATTTTGGTAACCACACCGGCACCAACCGTTCTACCGCCTTCGCGGATAGCAAATCTCATTCCGTCTTCCATAGCGACCGGCGCTACCAATTTGACCGCCAGATTGATAGTGTCTCCAGGCATAACCATTTCAGTTCCTTCCGGAAGGGTGACTTCTCCGGTAACATCCGTAGTTCTGATGTAGAACTGCGGTTTGTATCCTTTGAAGAAAGGAGTATGTCGTCCGCCTTCTTCTTTGGTCAAAACGTAAACTTCACCTTCAAATTCAGTGTGCGGAGTGATTGTTCCCGGCTTAGCCAAAACTTGTCCTCTCTCCACGTCTTCCTTCTTAGTTCCGCGCAGCAGAACTCCAGCATTATCTCCAGCCTGACCTTTGTCAAGAGATTTGTTAAACATTTCGATTCCGGTAACAGTTGTCTTTTGAGTAGCTTTCAATCCGACAATCTCAACCTCGTCACCGATATTGACAATGCCTCTTTCAATTCTTCCGGTCACAACAGTTCCACGACCTTCGATCGAGAAAATATCTTCGATCGGCATCAAGAACGGTTTGTCGGTTTCACGGACCGGTTCTGGGATTTTTTCGTCCAAAGCAGCAATCAATTCATTGATCGGCTTAGCCGCTTCTTCATCAGCTGATTTAGATTCCAAAGCTTTCAAAGCTGAACCGCGGATAACTTTAGCGTTATCGCCATCGAATTCATATTTGGTCAAAAGTTCGCGAACCTCAGCTTCCACCAAATCAACCAATTCCGGATCATCAACCATATCAACTTTGTTCAGGAACACGACGATTTCCGGAACACCTACCTGTTTCGCCAAGAGAATGTGCTCTCGGGTCTGAGGCATCGGGCCGTCAGTCGCAGCCACAACCAGAATGGCGCCGTCCATCTGAGCGGCACCGGTAATCATATTCTTGATATAGTCGGCATGTCCCGGACAATCCACATGGGCGTAATGTCGCTTGTCAGATTCGTATTCACAGTGAGCCGTAGCAATGGTAATACCACGCTCTCTTTCTTCCGGAGCTTTGTCGATTTCGTCAATTCCTTTTTCCTTAGCCTTGCCTTGCATGCTAAGAACGTGGAGGATAGCCGCTGTCAAAGTGGTTTTGCCGTGGTCAACATGACCAATCGTTCCTACGTTAACATGTGGCTTGGTTCGTTGATATTGTTCTGCTGCCATTTTGTTGTTTTAATCGCAATACTTGCTTCCGAACACAAACGGTTCGCAAATAAGTTGCGAATTTATGGTTTATTTAGTTAATTTTATTACAAAAATATTTTAATACAAATCCATTTTTTGGCAAGTGCCTGCGCCCTGTGGATAACTAAGCCGCTTCGTAATGAATACTTTCTTCCGCGCCTTTTTCCGTCTCCAGCTTTTCTATATCTTCCAGATTGAGCAGCCGATCTTCTTCCTTCATTTTCCACAAAGCGATATCGCTATTGATCTTATCAATTAACTCCTGCTTTGTCAAGCCCTCAATTTTTTCCTGTTTGATCCGCTTAAATTCCTGGACAGACATCAAAATATAATACTGATCGCCGTCCTGCAAAACCGCCTTGCCGCCCAAAAGTTCCAGCGCTTCTTTTAGTTTTTTGTCTATCATTTTTTTATTTTCCCTATAGGAAAATTTTAATTTATTTAAGAAGCAATGTCAACACAAAAAGGCTCT
>JAJYJP010000018.1 GCA_021789395.1 bacterium
CATATCATTAGCTACGTTTACACAATTAATAATTTAATTATAGCACAGCCGAAGCAAAACAAAAACGGGGATTGCCCCGCTTTCAGTAATTATTTTACAAGGACTTCTATTCCCGGCATCGGATTGCCTGACAGATATTCCAGCATTGCGCCGCCGCCGGTTGAGACGAACGAAATTTTATCCATCGCATTGTTCTCTTCCAGAATTTCCACCGACTCACCTCCGCCCAAGACGGAATAGGCGCCACTCGCGATTATCGCTTGCAAAACTTCTTTGGTGCCGGTATCGTAGGGCGCCTCTTCGAATTTTCCGACTGGTCCGTTCCAGACAACCGTTTTGGCTTGCGAAATGATCTCCCTGAACTTATTTGCCGTATTAGGTCCAATATCGAACCGATCTCCCAAAAAATCGGAAGGTAAAATCACTTTTCCCGATTGGAATTCAATTTTTTGGTCGAGCGCTTCGTTGGCAATTTTTCCACCAACCAAAACATGTTCGTAACCTTTTTCAAAAAATTGAATAACCGGCAATTTGGTTTCAATTTTTGCGCCGCCGATGATCGCCACAGCCGGGTGGTCCGGATTATTTTTGACCTTTTCCATCTCGGAAATTTCTTTTTGCAACCGCAAACCAGCATAGCTCGACAAGAATTTTGTCACACCTGTCACCGAAGCCTGGTCGCGGTGCGAAACGCTGAATGCGTCATTGATGTAAATATCAAAATTTTCCGCCAGCCGCTTTGCAAAACTTTCGTCGTTTTTTTCCTCGCCCTCATAGAACCGGACATTTTCCAGGAGAAGCACTTCGTCTTCCCGCATTTTTTCCAATCCATTTTTCACTTTTTCTCCGACACAATCCGGAATAAAAATTATTTTCCTGCCTAAAATATTTTCAGCGTCTTGGACCAATCGTTCCAGGGAAAATTCTAAATTAGGTTTGCCATCGGGCCGGCCCAAATGAGAAACCAGTGCCACTCTAGCGCCTTGGCTTAAAAGATAATCCAAGGTTTCCTTGGCTGCCGCAATCTTGAAAGTTTCTTTGGCCCGACCTTTTGCGATAGCTACATTAAAATCCGCCCGGAGGAAAACTTTTTTATTCCGAACCTTCGCGGCTTGAATTTTTTTTAAGTCCATATTTTTATTTTTTATTTAAATTTATCTTAACCTACCCATGCCGAAGATTCCAATGATCACTCCGACCATGGCGGTGACTGCCGTAAAAATCCAGGCGCGCATCGTAACTTTGGTCTCCGGCCACCCTTTGGCTTCAAAATGATGATGGATGGGCGCGGCCAAAAATATTTTTTTCTTGAAAACCTTTTTGGAAAATAGCTGGAGCGCCACGGAAAACGACTCGATTACGTAGATAAAGACGATCACAAATAACACCAGGGTCGAATTGGTCAGCATGGCAATGACGCCCAGCGTCGCGCCCAACGAGGCAGCGCCGGTATCTCCCATAAAAAAACGGGCGGGATAAATATTGAACCAAAGAAAAGCCAGCAGCGCGCCGGCGATCGCTGCACAAAAAGCCGCCAGATCCATTTTATTTTCAAACGCAGAAATCAGAACGAAAGAACTGAAGGCAATAAGAAGGATGCCGCCGTTCAATCCGTCCAGCCCGTCCGTCTCGTTGGATGACAGCGTGGTAAAAATAATCACAAAGATGAAAAGAGGAACATACCACCAGCCGATCGAAAAATTGCCCATAGCCGGAATGTGGATCGAGTGCCAGTTCAATTTATAGAAAAACCACCAAGAACCGGCCGCGGCAATCAGGATTAACCACCAAAATCTCATGGCAAACCGCATGCCGCCGCCCTTATTCGTCCCGACACCTCTGATGCTCATCCAATCGTCAAACAATCCTAAAATACCGACCGTCACCAGAGTGAACAATGGCAGCCAGGTTTGGCCACGATCCAAAAAATCCAATCGAGCGATAAAGTTGGTGCTTGTCCAGCGGGCCAAATAAGGAAACAGATAATGTGAAGCGAGGATCAGGACCAGAACCGTAAACCAGATCAACACTCCGCCCATCGTCGGCGTTCCATTTTTGTCTTTATGGAGCTTGTTTACGTAAGTCAGCTTCTCGCCGTCCACCGACTTTTCTTTGATTTTTATCCCGATCTTTTTCTTGTACAAAAAATTGGTCCAGAGCGGAGTCAGCAAGAACGCCACCACGAAAGCGATGAAGCCGGTCAGAAGAATTTTTAGGATATTGGCGATAATCGGAATTTGTTCAAAACGAGCGATGTCCATAGTTATATTTTACTTCCATTTATAATTAGCGAAAATCCAATCGATCAGATCACGCATGTCGGTCCAACGGTTATTGTCATTCAATATTACCGCAATAATCTTATGTTTGCCAGTCGGATCGACCGCTCCCAAAAGCAGCGAATCGCCGGCCAACGGAGTGTAGCCGGTCTTGCCGCCGATACAGCCCGGCAAAGTCGTCAGCAACATATCCGTATTGTTGAGCACATGCATAGTCTTTCCGTCCGTCGAATAAAATTGGCCGCTAGGCGTTTCCATGATCTGCCAGATCAACTTATATCGCATCGAATAAGCGGCGATCCGGGCAATATCATAAGCGGAAGAATAACACTCATCCTCATGTCCGTCGATTTCCAAGCCGGATGGCGTACAAAAATGCGTATCGATCAATCCCAGGCTTTTCGCCTTGGCATTCATCATCTGGACAAATTTGTCCGGCGAACCAGCCATATAGATTCCCAACGCGGTCGCCGCATCATTATCGCTATTCATCAGCATCGCCCGCAATAAATCAATCGCTTTAACCTTTTCACCCGGATACATCCGATTGCCGTTACAGAAGACGCTGGTCGGACAACCCACAACTGTTCCAACAACATCCAAAGCCGTTTGAGTTATTGTCACCGGTGCGTTCAGATTTTTGATATTTTCAAGGGCCAGAGTAGCCGTCATCATCTTGGTCAGCGAGGCGATCTGCACATGTTTTCTTCCATCATCATAATGAAGAATCGTACCGGTGTCCACATCAATTGCTACCGATGAGCCAGCCCAAACTTTCAAGTCGGGATAATCCGTAACCTCAACCGGCGTCCCGTCGGACGCCATCGCCTCATTTATCGGAAAAAGGCTGTAGCTATTCAAATTCTTGCCCGTGCCATTATCGCAAATACCCGCCACACATCCATTTTGCTGATTGCTGTTATGTTGACTGTACAGTTGTCCGTATGACCAGACTGGCGCAAAAGAAAACAACAAGATGGTAAATAAGAAATTAAGCATTAGTAGTTTACTGATTATCGGTTTTTATATTTTCCATATCAGCCGGATTTTCCGTTCCGATGATACTGTCAATCCGTCCGTCCTTAGAGAGCGTTTCGAAATCCGGCAGTTTTTCCACGCCGTCAATGCCCATTTTTTTCAGAAACTCAAAAGAAATTTTATACAGATAGCCGCGATTGTCTTTGGGATTATCAACGCGCTCCAAGAGCCCTCGCATCATGAGCGACCGGATAGTAAAGCTACAGTTCACGCCGCGGATCGCTTCGACTTCCATCCGGGTGATCGGACCGCGGTAAGCAATGATCGAAAGCACTTCCAAAGCCGCCCGGCTCAGATTTTCCTGAATCTCACTTTTGACCAATTGATCGATAATTTGAGCATTCTCCGGACTGGTCGCCATTTGAATTTCGTCTTCCTTTTTGATAATTACCAGTCCCCGCTTTTCCGCATATTCTCCTTGCAAGTCCATCACGGCATTTTCCACTTCCGACTGGGACGCACCGGTAATTTTAACGATGCGCGAAATCTTCACCGGTTCGCCGGAAATAAAAAGAATGCTTTCAATGACTGATTTTAGTTTTTCCAGATCCATATTATTCGTTGTGAGTTACTTTTTTATGCTTAAGCTTTATCTCTTCGAACAATTCTCCCTGCTCCACCTCAATGATCCGCTGTTTCACCATTTCCAACATCGCCAAAAAAGAAACGATAACATCCACTTTGTCGCTGGCATTAGCGACCAAATCGGAAAAATTAGTTTCCACCCGCTGGCGCAGCGTATTTTGCAGATCATTGATGCGTGCCTCCAAGGTAATGATATCACCAACAACTTCTTCCTCCAACTTTTCCACTACCGGAATTTCCGATAAGACAAATTGGAAATATTTCTTCAAGTCAAACGCATTGATGTTTTCCGGCGGATAAAAAATAGTTTGTATGCCGTTGTAACCTTCTCGGGAATAAGCAATCCGGCCCCGTTCCGTCATTTTTCCCAGCTTCATCGAAGCTTCCTTGAATTTCTTATAGTCTTCCAGCTGACGGGTCAGATCCTTAATCTCTTCCTCTTCTTCTTCCGTAAATTCCAGAAGCGGCAGGAGCGCCTTGGATTTGATCAGAATCAGTTTGGAAGCCACCGACAAAAAATCAGCCAGATTTTCCAGTTGTATATTCTCATTATTGCGTATGTGTTCCAGGTACTGGTCGGCCACCCGCGCCAAACTCAGCTCGGTAATATTCATTTTTTCCTGCTCGATCAGTTCCAGAAGCAGATCGAGCGGACCTTCGAATTTTTCCAGTTTGACGTGATAGGTCATAAAATTTATTTCTTAGCCTTGCTGAAACTACCCTTGACTATATTTTCAATCTTTGCATATTGATTGACGTTAACTTTGATTGCCATCGTGTAATCGCCGGAACCGAGATAGATCTTCTTGTTCTTCAGCAAAAGATTGTCGGCATAGATTTCCAGCTTCAAAAACCGGAACGGCGGCACGGCGCCAACCTTGCCGGGCAGGTTCTTTTTCATCCAAGCCTCTTTGGCAAAATCGATTTTTTTATAAATTTTTTCCTTGTTCTTTTTCCGCTGGGCATTGATGATTTTCAGAAGTTTCTGCTTGTCCAAGTTCCGGTTGCCCGACAGAAGCGCCAAAACATAATCGCTATCAATTTTCATCACCAGCGCCTTGGCCACTTCCTGCGGCTTGATCTTTTCCGTTTGCGAAGTGTCCCAGGCGGTATAAGTGGTCTTGTGTTCGATAATTTCAAATTTATATTTGTTTTTCTCCAGATAATTCAGGATTTTTTTGGGTATAGCCATGAAAATACTTCAAAAAAATTAAATTTGATTAAACCGCCTGAGCAAATCCCATCAAAAAGGAATTAAAATTGATCAGGCGAACTTTCTTCATTGATTGCCAATGCTCCCGAATGATTCATCTTTTTATTTTTGTCCTAAGGAGTTAATCTTTTCACATCGCGCGGGAAAAGCAAGGCTTCTTTGATGCTCTTGAGCCCCAACATTTTTTGGACGATCCGCTCTGATCCCAACCCCCAACCTCCGTGCGGCGGCATACCGAATTTGAAAATATCCAAGTAGTGTTCAAAATCATCCGGATTAAGATGGTGCTTTTTAATATTTTCCACCAGCTGATTATAGTCATGGATCCGTTGTCCGCCGCTGGCGATCTCCAATCCTTTAAATAAAAGATCGAAAGTTTCCGTAAATCGCGGATCTTCTTTGCTCGGCATCGAATAGAACGGACGGACGTTAGTCGGATAGTGTGTCAAAAAAATAAAGTCGCTGTTATGGTTTTTTTTAGCCCACTCACAGATCAGTCTTTCCCCTTCCGAATCGATATCCACTGTTTCCATCTTCTTGCCGTATTCTTTATCCAAAATTTCCAATGCTTCAGTCAATCTGATGCGCGGAATACCTTTTACCGGCAACAATTCTGCTTTGTACATCTCAAGTTCTTCCGCGCAATTCTTCTGAACTTCTTTAATGATGTAAGCCATTGTCATTTCCAACTCGTCCATAATTTCGGAAAAATTTTCAATAAAAGACATTTCGGCATCCAGGCCGGTGTACTCATTGACGTGGCGCGTCGTGAAATGCGGCTCAGCCCGAAAGACCGTTCCAATTTCGAAAACTCTTTCGAAAATTCCCGCCCCCGCCTGTTTGTAAAACTGAGGACTTTGCGCTAAAAAAGCTTCCCGCTCAAAATAGCTGATTTTGAAAAAATTAGCTCCGCCTTCCGTTGCCGCGCTCAAAATTTTCGGTGTCTTGATTTCTGTAAAGTCTTCGGCTTTCATAAAGTCGGTGTAAGCTTTCAGAATTTCCGAATAAACGGTAAAGATGGCTTTGACTTTTTTATTGCGTAAAGTCAGGACGCGATTATCCAGAAGCGTTTCCAAATGAAGATTCAGATCGTCTTCGGAAATATCCACCGGCAACTCGACGGTCGGCGCTGAAAGAATCTTTATCTTCTCCACTTCAACCTCCACCCCGCCGGTCGAAATTTTTTCATTGGCCGCGCCGCCCGGACGCTTCTTGACCAAGCCTTCCGCTTCGATCACATATTCGCTGCGTAATTCTTTGGCAGCTGCATAAGCATCTTCCTTGTCCGGAATAATCACCATCTGGATGATACCGCTCCGGTCGCGCAGATCGATGAAGATCAATTTGCCGTGATCCCGACGGACATTGACCCAGCCGGCCAACTTGACCTTCTGCCCGATTAAATTTGGAGTTTCGTTGATTAAATTTCTTCGCATAATCGTAATTAAAAAAACACTTATCGCACAACTTGTAAAATTATTTGCCGATCAACTCCTCCACTTTCTTGGATAATTCGCTCGGCGTGATCTGCGTTTTTACAAAGAAAGCATTGATACCCATATTCTCGACGGTTTTTCTCAACTCATCATCCACCGAAGCGGAAAGGATAACGATCGGGACATTCTTGGTCTTATCTTCCATCTTCAGCTTCCCGACCATTTCTTCGCCGGTCAACGCCGGCATCACCATGTCGATGATGAACAGATCAAAATCCGATTTAAGCGCCTCTTTGACTCCCCAAGCGCCGTTAGTCGCAAAAGCCACGTCATAACCTTCCTGCTTCAACTTTTCTCCGAACATCTCCAGAAAAATTTCCTCATCTTCAATCATCAGGATCCGCTTGCCGTCTTTCTTTTTAGCCGGACCGCTTTGCTCACGCTCTTCGTTCTTCATGCGCTCTTGATATTGGCCAAGAAGCCGCTGCACTTCTTTCACCAAATCGCTCGGAGTATATTCCGATTTGGCTAAAAATCCGTTCGCGCCCAGCTTGATCGCTTTGTCGCGATCGTCCCGTTCGCTAAGATTGCTGGAAATGATGATTTGAATTTTCGGATCGTAGCCACCGCCGCGCAACTTTTCAACCACCTGGAACCCGTCCATCTTAGGCATCATCAGATCCAGAAGTATCACATCGAGCTTCTCATCCTTAGCGACTTTCAAAACTTGTTCGCCGTCCTCAGCATTCAAAACGTCAAAGCCGGATTCGGCAAATTTTTTCGTATAAATTTCCGATATCATCGGATCGTCTTCGACTAAAAGTATCTTGGGCATAATTTTGTGTTTAAAAACCTTGGTTATCTATTGAAATTATAGCTTTATTTAAGGTTAAACGCAAGCAAAAGCGCGATTTTTAAAATTTGAAATTATCAGTTTGATCTTCCGAGATATTCCATCACTTCCTCAATGATCCATGTCGGTGTGGAAGCGCCAGCGGTCACCCAAATTTTTTGACAATCCTTAAACCAAGATTTTCTGAGCTGATTTCTTCGTTCGATAAAATATGACTTCTGATTTATTTCCTGAGAAATTTCCCACAATCTGGTCGAATTGGCGCTGGTCGGCGAACCGATGACGACTACCGCGTCATTCTTCAGCGCTTTCTTGCGGACCTCGTTCTGGCGATTCTGAGTCGTCAGGCAAAGCGTATCGACAATCTCTACTTGCGGATATTTTTTCCGGAGCACGTCCCAAGCATGCCTGACAAATTCCTGGTTTTGGGTCGTCTGGGAAAGAACAGCAATTTTTTTCTTAGGATCTAATTTCAGTTTTTTAAAGTCCGCCTCTTTTTCCACAAATTTCGCTTTTTTATTTCCCCACTCAAAAATGCCTTCTACTTCTTTATGTCCCTTTTCACCGACGATCACCAGTTGATAATTCTTTTCCGAAAACAATTTCGCCAGCCGCTGCGCCTTGATCACCCTCGGGCAAGTCGTATCGACTAGCGCGATCTTTTTCTTTTTGGCAAAATTATAAATTTTCGGCCCCATCCCATGCGCCGTGATGGCCAACGTCCCGATCCTGCCTTTCAAAGTATTAATTTCCTTAAAAAAATCTTTTTTGTCCGAAATTGTCACCACACTTAACTTCTCCAGGCTCTTGACCACATCTTCGTTGTGCACCAACGCGCCCAGCACGAAAATAGGCTTTTTCACCTTGGGATCCAAAGCTATTTTCTTGATCATGTTGTACGCCCGGTCCACGCCCTCGCAAAAACCGGCGTATTGGCTCAATGTAATTTGCATAGTGACTTTCATTTTAATCCGTTTCAGCAAAAAAGAAAAGAGCGCCCATCGACGCCCTTGTCTAAATTTTTTACTTCATTTTTCGAACCAGATCCTCGATTTTCACAATCTCACCTTTCTCTTCTTTTCGTTTTTTTACTTCCACACCGCCAGCTTGCATTGATTTTTCACTCACCACCACACGATATGGAATTCCGATCAAATCCGCGTCGGCAAATTTCTTGCCGGCCGATTCGTCGCGGTCATCGAACAAAACTTCGATCCCGTTCTTTTGCAATTCGGCGTAAATTTTTTCCGCCTCTTCATCCTTGCCAAGACTGATCAGATGAACTTTGAACGGCGCCACTGATTCCGGCCAGACCAGACCTTTGGCATCGGAAAAAATTTCCGCGATTACGCCCATCAGACGGCTTATACCGATTCCATAACAACCCATAATGATTGATTGTTTTTCGCCGTTTTCATCGACATAATATAGATCCAGAGCGTCCGTATATTTGCTTTCCAAATGGAACGTGTTTCCGACCTCGACGGCTTTCTTCTCGACGAGATTTTTCCGATCAAGACCAAGTTTTTGCAAATTTTCATCCGTCAAAATTTCTTTATTGATCGCGATTCCTTTTTTCTCATCAAGATAAATTATGTCCTCACCGACCGCGGCCAAAGTCTGAAATTCATCGCTGAAGCGAGGAGTAAAGATTCCGCCATCGGCATAAGTGCGATACGTAATTCCGCCCAATCCCAATCTTTCGTAAACTTTAAAATAGGCTTCTACGATCTTTTCGTATATTTCCATATGCTGTTTCTGGTCGCGGCTGAAAGTATACATATCTTTCATCAAAAATTCACGGCCACGGAACAATCCACTCTTCGCCCTTAATTCGTTCCTGAATTTGTTCTGGATCTGATAAACGGCAAACGGCATATCCTTGTAGGAACTAAGGTAATTACTGACCACATCCACCACCGGCTCTTCGTGAGTAAGTCCGACTCCGAGCTCGGTCCCACTGACAAGTTTGGTCTTAAACCAATTGTCCACTTTTTTGTCGTCCCAGCGATCTGTCTTTTCCCAAATCTCTTTGGGCTGCAAGGTTGTCATCATCAATTCTTGTCCGCCCACCGCATTCATCTCCTCCTTTACAATTTTTTTGATATTTTCCAGTACTCTCAAACCCAAGGGCATATACGCATACACACCGGCCATCTCTTTATGGACAAACCCGGCCCGGATCAGAAGCTGAGCATTCAGACTCACCTCGTCTTTCGGCGCATCTTTTTGAGTTTTGGTAAAAAGTTGTGATTGTTTCATATGAGTTTAGTTTAATATAAAGTGTTTTATTTGCCAAATTCCATCAGACATTCAAAAGCAAACTTGCTCAATTGCTTTTCTATAAATGTCTGTCATTTTTTCCAAACTTTTTTTGCTGACATATTCATCCGCCTTGTGAGCCATCACCGGACCGGGCCCGATGATGACCGCCTCATTGCCATTCTCGTTAAGGAAAGAAGCTTCGGTCATATAGTTGGCACTGGTCAATTTTTTCCCGGCCAATCTTTCCATCATTTTTGAAAATTCCGATTTCTCATTCATGATCGGATCCGACTTAAGCAGCACCTCCATTGTCGCCTCCAGTCTTTCTTCTTCCAAGATTTTTTTCACTTGCGAGACTATTTCGTCAGCCTGTCCTCCTTTTATCGTTCTCATTTCAAATTCCAAAACACATCGCGCCGGAACTTTATTGATCGCATCGCCGCCGGAAATTTTCGCGATGTTCAAAGTGGCAAATTCCGGATCGAAAACGGCTTCTTTTTCTTTCTTAATTTCTCCATAAAACGATTGGAGTTTGAAAATAAAAGCATTTGCCATTTCGATCGCATTTTTTCCCAGATCCGGAACACTGCCATGAGCGGCCCTTCCTAAAAATTCAATCCTAAAAGCCGCCACGCCCTTCGTCGCCACGATCGGTTTTCCATCGGTGGGTTCCATGATGATGATTTTTCCGCTCCGTATCTCCTTCTTGCGAGAAAAATATCTTATCCCTCCGAAAGTTTTTTCTTCATCGAAAGTAAAGACCATTCCAAAACCTCGCTTCAGCTTCTCCGGATCGATCCGAGCAATCGCGGAAAGTGCCGCAGCAATTCCGCCTTTCATATCCGAAGTCCCCAGCCCAAAAAGCTTGTCTCCTTTTTTCGTAAGAGAAAATGGCTCATATTTCCAGCCATCGCCCGCCGGAACCGTATCGGTGTGCCCGACAAAATATAATCCGATATTTTTTTCCGGTCCGGCAGAAGCGAAAAGAACTGATTTTCCAGATTTTTTGTCCGTAAATATTTCCACACGTAAGCTTTTGCTTTTCAAAAAATCAGAAATCCAAAGAATTATTTTCCCATTTTCCTTGTCAGCCGTCGTATCGTATCTGATCAATTTTTTTAAAATATTTTCTATGTCCATAGAATTTTAAGTTAAATTTTAACATGATTGGATCGGAGGGAGAAATTCCCCCTCCGATTTTTTAGTCCCGGAGCCAATAAGTCCTATCGAGATAATTAACATCCCGCAATCCAAGATCTCGAAAGCCCGCATCGGCATAAAGCTTTCTGGCCGCATACGCCCTTACGTCAGTGCGCAAGACAAAACTCTTTTGTCCGGCCGCCCGTGCTTCGCCCAAAAGAAAAAGAGCGAGTCTTTTTCCAATTCCTTTATCGCGAAATCCGCTCGCCGTGGCCAGCTCGTCGATATAGAAGCAAGACGGGTTCTTGGAAAAAATACAATCTAAAATCCCACTGCCAGACACTGAACGCATTTCTTCTTTTTCCATTTCATAACCCCAAGTAAATCCCACGACTTCTTCTCCGGAAACGGCCGCCAGAAATAGCGCGGATCTTTTGTGCATCTGCGACAAAATATCTTCAACAACCGAATTCTTTTTCCAGAAATTCTCATTCCAGGGAGACTCTTTCCAGATCTGACAATACAGCTCGGCAGTTTTTCCGATCAGTCCAACATCTTGCAGTCCGAAGCTTGCGATCTCAAGCTGATTATGGTTTCTCAGGATCATCGGCTTGCAATGGCAGTTTGGAAATTTTTTGTGTTCTCGACATAGCACACAACTTTCCCAAATTTCTCCTTCGAAATAAAGTTTTTGTTTTTCTTCGAATCCGGCTTTCCGGCTGAGTGGAAAAGAATCTTCATTGGGAAGAATTATTACAGGCTTATGGCCGAACAATTCTTCCGACAACTCCAAGCTTTTCCGCAAAAGGGCGGTGCCGATGCCGCAATGACGACGCTCCGAGTCCACGATGAGCGCGCAGATTTCCACGTAATTCTTCCAAGGAAACAGGCAGATATGCCCGACCAACCGGCCGTTTTCGAAGGCCAACAGAGAATGTCCTTGTTCGATGGAAGCTTCCAAAGTCACTGCGTCCCAAGCCAGCATCTTATTCCGCTTCGCTTCTCCATCGATCATCCCTGACAACAGCTGCGCATGCTCATTACTTTTTTCATTTCCCGATGCTACACGGATTTCCATTTTTTCATCCTCCGGTTTTAAAATAAAAGAACTAAAAAAACAGCCTGTGAAACAGGCTGTTTCATATGTTCGAAAGTCTTATTTTTTCTTCGGATCAAACGCATAAAAATAGCCTGTTTCACTAGGAGTTCTGCGTCGCGGATGCTGATTTTTGCAATTGAAGCTGTTCATATGTTTGATTATTGGTTTCAATATAACTCAGACATAAATCATTGTCAAATTGCAAAACGGCAGCCTGTTTTTTTGCCGGAACAATCAGGGCAGACCCATTTCCTTTCCGCACACCAACCCGCCTGACCGACGCTCTGCATCTCTTTGCCACAGCTAGGACAGGCCTTCTTTTCTTCCATTTCGGATTCCTCCTCCATCAATCTTTCAGAAATTTCTCATAAGCGTTCAAGTCAAGATGTCCGTGCCCGCTCAGATTGAACAGGATGACTTTTTCCTCTCCGCTTAGGCGGCATTTCTCCGCTTCTTCAAAAACCGCCTTGATCGCATGGGCCGATTCCGGCGCCGGAACGATCCCCTGGTTTTTCGCAAATCTGATCGCCGCCTCAAAAACTTCCTCCTGGTCATAAGCCGCCGCTTCGATAATTTTTTTCTCCAGCAACCGGCTTACGATCGGCGAAGCTCCGTGATAGCGCAGCCCGCCGGCATGTATGGATGGCGGCATGAAATCATGGCCTAACGTGTACATCTTCACCAGCGGTGTCAGTCCGATCGTATCTCCGAAATCATATCTATATTCGCCTTCAGTCAGAGTCGGACAAGATTTCGGCTCAACCGCGATCGCTCTTAGTCCTGGTTTTTTACCTTTCAATTTATCCCGCAAGAACGGGAAGGAGATTCCTGCGAAGTTGCTTCCGCCACCATGGCAACCGATGATGACATCCGGATACTCTCCGACTTTTTCCAGCTGCTTTTTCGCTTCTTGTCCGATGATCGTCTGATGCAGAAGCACGTGGTTCAGGACCGACCCGAGCGCGTATTTCGTGTCCAGATGCTTGGCCGCGTCTTCCACCGCTTCCGCGATCGCGATTCCCAAGCTTCCCGGACTGTCCGGATCCTGCTCAAGAATTTTTTTTCCGGACTCAGTCTTGTCCGACGGAGAAGCGACACAATTTCCGCCATAAATTTTCATCATAGTTTTACGATAAGGCTTCTGATCAAAACTGACTCTGACCATATACACATCACAAATCAGTCCGAAATAATTACAGGCGAAACTCAAAGCTGTTCCCCATTGCCCGGCGCCCGTTTCCGTAGCCAGCCTTTTCACGCCTTCCATCTTGTTATAGTAAGCTTGCGGAAGCGCGGTATTAAGCTTGTGGCTGCCCACCGGACTGACACCTTCGAATTTGTAATAGATGCGGGCCGGTGTTCCCAATTCTTTTTCCAAACGTTCCGCCCGGATCAATGGTGAAGGTCGATACAAAGCGTAAGCCTTCCTGACTTCTTCGGGAATTTCAATGAATTCCTCTTGCGACATTTCCTGCTTTATCAGCTCTGCCGGAAACAGCGGCGCAAGGTCTTCCGGGACCAACGGTTTTTTCGTCACCGGATGCAGAGGCGGATCCAGCGGTTCGGGCAGATCGGGCAAGATGTTATAATAATGGGTCGGTATTTCATTTTGTTCTAAGTTGATGATTGACATATTTTTTCCAATTAAAAATTAGACAGATAAAGAATCGATCGCCAAAATTCCTGCGCCCTATTCCTGAATAAGAATTTTCTTTTCATATATTTTCTAAATATTTTTAAAACAAAAAACTCCCCGTCCTCGCGCGCAAAATAAGTTTGCGCAAAAGGACGAAGAGTCTTAAAAAAACTTCCGTGTTGCCACCTTTCTTCCGGAAAACAAAAAACCGCCACGGATGTGCCAGCAA
>JAJYJP010000087.1 GCA_021789395.1 bacterium
TCTCCGACCGCCAATACTTCATCCATGAGAAGTATCTCGCGGTTGGCGTGGATGGCCACCGAAAAAGCCAGGCGCACGGACATGCCGGACGAATAATTTTTCAATTTCTGATCAATGAATCTTTCCAATTCGGAAAATTTCACAATGTCATCAAACTTTTTGTCGATTTGTTTTTTGGTCATGCCCAGAACCGTGGCGTTGAGATACACGTTGTCGCGGCCGGACAGCTCCGGATTGAAACCGATGCCAAGTTCCAAAAACGGCGATATGAGGCCGTTTATATGCACCCCAGGCAAATGGCCAGCTTCGCTGGATTTACCAGGGTAAGCCTTGCCTTTTTTTGGCTTGTCCGGTTGATAAATTCCGGCCAAAATTTTGAGCAGCGTGGATTTTCCACTCCCGTTTCTGCCGATGATGCCGAAAAACTCGCCTTTTTTGACCTCAAAAGAGACGTCGTCCAAAGCCTGGAATTCTTCATACGATTTTCCCACTCCCAAGGTTGAGCCTTTTGCAGCGTTCCGGCTCGGCCTAAGGCTCAACCTTTTGAGGACGTTGATAAAAGCGCCTCGAAGCGTGGTTGTTTTTTCGTGAGGTATTTTGAAGGTCTTGGAGACGTTTTGGACGGAAATGGCGATGTTGTGATCCATAGTGTTTAAGAAACAAGCAACAAGAAACAATAACCAAATAAAACACAAATTAAAAATTAAAATATTCAAATTGTTCCTTGCTCACAGAAAATTTATTTTATATTTCCAACTTCTTTTGAGGGTTTTTCTTTTGGATTATTTTTTCAATCTGCGCTATAAATTCTTTCGCTGAGGAAATCGCGTTTTTTGCCTCCGTTTCAGAAATCGCCAAGCCCGACCCGTAAATCAAATAATGCCTGTTCTTTCTCATCTTATCAAATTTAAAAATAAGCGCGTCTTTTGTGCTGTCATCAAGCATCTCCCGCACGAAATCTATGACTATTTTATGAGAACCGGCCGCTCTTGGACGAAGATTAAAAGAAAAAACCAGCGCCCTTCCGGCAAGAAGCATGGATTCATATGCCAGCTCGTAACTTCCCTCGGCATCGCCATCACCAAGAAGAAGCGAAGCGCTTTTTATCGTTCTGCGGGATTTTGCCAGAACCTTGCCTATTTGCGAAAAATCGATCTTCTCTTCTTTCAAAAGCCCTTTTTCGATGAATTCTCTAGATATCTTCATTTGTTCCTACTAAAAATATATTGGGCTTGGATAAAATGCCCTTGATGAAAACCTCTCCTTCCTTTTTTCTCGTGGCAAATTCAGATTCGCTGAATATGTGATAGTTTATTTCCCGATCAATCTTCTTTTCCAAGATGGATATTTTATTGATCAACTCGTCCTCATCTATTTCTCCAACTATCATAAGATCGACATCGGACATTGAGTCTTCGGTACCTTGGGCATATGATCCAAAAATGAAAGCCGCCCGCACATCTTTAAAATCCTTCAATGCCTCTTTCAATTCTCTTTCTATCCCTATTGTTTTTAGAACAATTTTTTTAATTTCATCGTATATCGGCGATTTGGAATCCAAAAAGTAGTAAACTTGATTGCCAATCTTCTCTCGCTTGAAAATGCCGTTTTTTTCGAGAGACACCAATTCCCTCCGGATATTTTGAACCGGCAGATGCAAGATTCTTTCCAATTCCCTAAGATAATATTTTCTTTCCGGGTGAGCGAAATACAAGCTCAAAATAGCTTTTCTTGTTTCTGATTTGGTTAAATTGAAAATATCCATATTGTAATCAATCTTGATTACAATTGTAATCCATTTTGATTACAACTGCAAGAGTATTCTGAAGGTCTTTGAGACGTTTTCGACTTTGATGGCAATGTTGTGATCCATAGTGCTTAAGAAACATGTCTGACAAAGATACAAGTTACAAGATACAATAATCAAATAATATTCAAGTTTTCAAAACTCAAAATTCAAAACATTTGAATATTTGAAGTTTGATGATTGTAGCTCGTTTGTTTCTTGCGCCTTGTATCTTGTATCTTATTTCTTATTTTTTATTTTCAACTTTATCTATTATTGCAGAGAGGATATTTTTGAGTTCGGTTGCTTCCTTGATGAGAACTTCTATTTCATCAGCAAATCCTGGATTGGCTTCTCTGACCAGCTCTAGCCAATGCATAGTTTCCTTTGCTTCTTTTCTTGAGATCTTAGCTCTTAATATAAAATCCTTCTTGCCCAGGGCATCATTTGCTTCCCTGTAATTTGCCCCCACAGACCCTGCACTACCAGCGACTTGCCCGATAAATCTATCATTCATAGGATTTTTTTGAAGTTTTTTGCATAATCGCACAACTTCAATAGCAAATTTTGTTGTTCTTTCTTCTAAGTCAAACTTTTTGGTTTGGTTATTTTGCATTTGTATTTTGGAATTTGTTTGTGCCTTGCTTTCTTGTATCTTGTTTCTTTAAGAGTTTCGAATTTAAAACTTAAAATTAAACGTTTTGCGCCTTATTCCCACTATACTCTCTTTCCTTCCCTTTTTCAACCTTGACTTTCGGTTGTACCCAATATGGCA
>JAJYJP010000019.1 GCA_021789395.1 bacterium
TCGGCCAAAAGCATTTCTTAAGCATTTTCCCCTCCTTTAGATGCTTTCTTTATTTTTTGAACCAAATGTAATATTATTACATAATTAGCAAAAAGTCAATGGTTAAAGATCTACAGGAAAAAGTGAATAAATTGCCCGGCGCGCCTGGCGTCTACCTGTTCCGTGATCAGCGCGGCAAGCTTTTATATATCGGCAAAGCCACCCATTTACGCAACCGCGTCCGGTCCTATTTCCACGATGGTATGCGCGCCAACCGGCCGATCGAAACGATGATCCACGAAGTGATGGATGTTGAGATCAAAAAGACCGACTCGGTGCTGGAAGCTTTGATTTTGGAATCGAATCTGATAAAAGAATTTCAGCCCAAATATAATATCAAAGAGAAAGATGACAAATCTTTCAGTTATTTCGTTATCACGAAAGAAGAGTTTCCGCGAGTTTTGATAATGAGAAAGACGGAACTCGAAAAAAACAAAGACATCGTTCAATATGTCTATGGACCCTACACTTCCAAAAAACAGATGCAGATAGCGCTGAAAATTATCCGCAAAATTTTTCCTTTCCATTCGATCAAACAACAGACGGAAAGGGGTTGCTTGGATTTTCAGATGGGCCGCTGTCCCGGTCCGTACGCCGGTGCGATTTCTCGGAAAGATTATCTGAAAAATATTCGAGGCATCCAATTAATTTTGGAAGGAAAGAAGAGAGGTTTGCTTAGAGAATTGGAAAAAGAAATGAAAGAATATTCCGAAAAAGAAGAATACGAGAAAGCGCAGATCGCCAAAGAAAGAATTTTTGCCTTGCAACATATCCGCGATGTGGCGCTGATCGTGGAAGATAAGATTGAAGAACCGCTGGGCGGTGAACCGAAGCCTTTGCGTATTGAAGCCTATGACATTTCCAATATTTCCGGCGCCAACGCGGTCGGATCGGTGGTTGTCTTTGCCGGGCATGAACCGGACAAGGCGCAATATCGGAAATTCAAGATCAAGACGATCGGAAGCGCGGATGATGTCGGCATGATGCGGGAGGTGCTGTTGCGCCGGTTCGGGAACAATTGGCCGGAGCCGGATTTGATCTTGCTCGACGGCGGACAAGGGCATCTGAATATGGCAGAAAAAGTTTTGTCCGGATTGGGATTAAAAATTCCGACAGCCGCGGTGGCGAAAGGGTCAGAAAGAAAGAATGTCGATGTGCGGATCGCGAGAGACAGATTTTCTGAAGAGATTAAGAATGTGTTAATCGATAGAAATTTGCTCAAGCAGATTATGGACGAGGCGCACCGGTTTGCAATCACGTATCACAGAAAAGTCAGAAAAAAAAATCTTTTGGGAAAATAAAAAAATAACTGCCGGCAAGATTTTGCTGGCAGTTTTAATTTTAATCGCTGACGGTCCATTACTTTTTAATGGGTTGCATGTCGAGATGCTTCACTATTTCTTGGTATTTGGCTACCTCCTTTTCTAAAGCGGTTATCTTCATCCTTGTGCTTTTTTGTTTGACTTCCAGTTCGGCGTGTTCCGTGATTAGCTTTTGCAGTTCCTTGCTTTTTTCAACCAGAGCTTTTTTGGCATCATTGTGCAGCTCTGAAATTTTTTTGAGTAACGCGTCCGCTATGAAAGCTTGGGCTATCTCGGCCCGCTCTCTTTTTTTAAGAACCTTTTTTATTCTTTCTTTTTGTTTGGGTGATTTTTTGCCCCTCGGTCTGCCTCGTTTTCTGCTGTTTGGTTTCTCCATTGAGAGTCTCCTTTCCGCGTTTTTTTAAAGCTCTAATATATTACAAATTAGCGTCTGATTTTAGGCGGCAAACCTTTACAATCCCGGGAAAACCATTTACAATTTATAACTAGCAATTAATTCTTCCGGAACGCACCTAGCGCTCCCTATACAATTTTTATGGCTAAAACTCCATCTAGTCTTAGGGACAAAATCATAATTCGCGGAGCGAAGGTTAATAATCTGAAAAATGTCGATATTGAAATTCCCAAAGACCGACTGGTTGTGGTGACAGGACTTTCCGGATCGGGGAAATCTTCCTTGGCCTTTGACGTGGTTTTTGCCGAAGGCAATCGGCGCTATCTGGAGGGCATGTCTTCTTATGCCCGCCAGTTTTTGGATGTCGGTGCCAAGCCGGATGTAGATAAGATCGGAAATCTTAGCCCGACCATTTCCATCGATCAGAAAAGTCTGAGTCGCAGTCCGCGTTCGACTGTGGGAACTTTGACGGAGATTTATGATTATCTGCGCGTCTTGTTTGCCAAGGTCGGTATGCCATATTGTCCGCAGTGTGGCGCTCCGATGGCCCGCAAGAGCCACCAGGAAATGTTGGAAGAAATTTTGTCTTTTCCGGACAGTACGCAGGTGGCCATCCTTTCCAAAGTGCGGGAAGAAGATAAGAATTCCAAAGAAATTTTGCGCAGCGTTTCCCAGTCGGGATTTGCGCGTGTGCGGTTCAACGGAAAAATAATGCTGGTTACGGAAGCGTTGGCCTTGGCGAATGAACAGGCGGACAACCAAATTGATGTCGTAGTCGATCGTGTTTTGGTCAAACACAAAAATCCGGACCGCGAAAGAATCATCGATTCCATCGAGACGGCGCTCAAAGCCGGCAATGGTTCCATCGTTGTTTCTGCAGAAAATGAGGAAGATAAGATTTTCAATACCGATTTCGTCTGTCATGAGTGCCAGACGCGCATCAATGAAATTACGCCGCGCCATTTTTCTTTCAATAGTCCGGAAGGCGCTTGCGAACATTGTTCGGGATTGGGAATTACCAAAGAAGTGGATATCGATCTGGTGATGCCCAACAAGAATCTTTCTTTGGCAGAAGGCGCGATCCTGCCGTGGAGCAAATCGAACGGACGAGCGGGCGGACAAGGAAATTATCTGAATATTTTAAAAGCTCTTGGCAAAGAATACGGATTTTCTGTCGACGTGCCGGTCAAGAAACTTTCCGAAGAGGCGATTTCCGTGATTTTTCACGGACCGGAGAAAAAAGAAGTCTTGATCCAGCAGGAGAATGTTCTGGGTGGAGTAAGAGAAGTCCGCACTCCTTTCGAAGGCGTTATTCCGTCCATCAAAAAGAAATATGAAGAAGCCGCTTCGGATTATGTCCGTTCGGAATTGGAAAAATATATGTTGGAAAAGATTTGTCCGGTGTGTCAGGGCAAAAGACTGAAGGATGAATATCTGGCGGTGAAGGTCGAAGGAAAATCGATCGACGATATCGTGAACATGGATCTGGGGAAATTTATCGCATTTTTAAATTCGACCAGCCAGACGCTCGAATCGCAGAAAAAAGAAATTGCCGCGCCGCTCGTCAAAGAGATGGTTCTGAAAGCTGAAGCTTTGAATAATGTCGGACTGGAATATCTGTCGCTTTCGCGGGGCGCCGACACGATTTCCGGCGGCGAAGCGCAACGGATTCGACTGGCAACCCAGATCGGTTCGGAGCTGATGGGCATCACGTATGTCTTGGACGAGCCGTCGATCGGCCTGCATAACCGCGACACGGAAAAACTGATCAGCACTATGCAGAAACTGAAGGATGCCGGCAATTCGCTGATAGTGGTGGAACACGACGAGGACATTATCCGTAAGGCCGACTGGGTGATCGATATGGGGCCGGGTGCCGGCGAAGAAGGCGGCCAGGTGATTTTCCAGGGCGATTTCAAGACTCTCCAGAAAGCTAAGACGCAGACGGCCGAGTATATAATCGGCAAGAAAAAAGTTTCCGAGAAAAAAAATTATCGCAAGGGCAATAAAAAGTCCATCGAAATTTTGGGGGCGGCCGAACACAATTTGAAAAATATCGACGTGGAAATTCCGCTGGGCAAATTCGTTTCGATCACCGGTGTTTCCGGATCGGGCAAATCAACTTTGGTCAACGATATTTTGGCCAAGGCGCTTTCCAAATATTTTTTCAAAGCCAAAGAATTTCCGGGCCAGCACAAAAAGATCAAGGGGCTGAACCACATTGACAAGGTGATTAACATCGACCAGAATCCGATCGGCCGGACTCCGCGCTCCAATGCCGCCACCTATACCGGCGTCTTTTCCTTGATCCGCGACCTGTTCGCTTCGACCGAAGAAGCCAAGAACCGCGGTTACGCGCCAAGCCGGTTCAGTTTCAACATGAAAGGCGGCCGCTGCGAAGTTTGTCAGGGTGATGGGACGAAAAAAATCGAGATGCATCTTTTGCCGGATATGTACGTCAAATGCGAAGCTTGCAACGGAACAAGATATAACCAAAAAACTTTGGATATCGAATATCAGGGCGTAAACATCGCGGAGGTTTTGGATATGAGTGTGTCTTATGCGTTGCGCTTTTTCAAAAAATCTCCGCTTATCGCGGAGAAACTGCAGACACTGGAAGATGTCGGACTGGGTTATTTAAAACTGGGCCAGAGCGCGACCAATCTTTCCGGCGGTGAAGCGCAAAGGATCAAGCTGGCGACCGAGCTGGCGAGAAAATCGACCGGAAAAACTTTGTATATTTTGGACGAACCGACGATCGGTTTGCACTTTGCCGATGTGAAAAGATTGTTGGGTGTTCTGGACGCGCTGGTGGACAAGGGCAATTCGGTTTTGGTGGTCGAGCATAACATCGACGTCGTCCGGCATTCCGATTGGGTGATCGATCTCGGGCCGGAAGGCGGGGACAAAGGCGGCGAAATCGTCTACGCCGGCACGCCGGACAAACTTAAGAAAGTTAAAAAAAGTTGGACGGGGAAATATTTGTAATTCTTTTTATAATAAAGACCCAATCTCTTAGTTTCAAGAAATTGGGTCTTTTTGTTTTGGCGAGCGATTTATCGCCAGTCAGGTTTTTTCTTTTTTTGCTTCCGCTTTGTGTGGAAGTTTTTCATTATTGAAGAGAGATATTATTCCTCTTTTCATTTCCACCACGGAGGGATTCTGGCTACCGAACCGCTCTATTAAATATTGAGCGGCTATTTCCGGCTTAATCAGGTCGCCGCAAGTAAAGATGTCTACCGCGGCGAAACCGTATTCCGGCCAGGTGTGAATGCTGAGATGCGACTCAGCAATCACCACCATGCCGGAAATACCGAACGGATTAAACTCGTGGAAAGAAACGTCCACAATCGTGGCGGCCGCCTCCCTTGCCGCCCCAACCATAGAATCCTTCACAAACTCCAAATCCCTGATTGCCTCGATGTTGCAATCCCTTAAATCCACCAAAAGATGCGTCCCCAATGCATTCAAATCAACCACCTCCCTCGTGTATTTTGTCCGATCCCGAAAGGATCAGTTCTTGGCAAAAAACCAAATTTTTTCAAATTGATTTTATTATATATATCGTCTAGAATAATGCAATAGGGAAACACAAAATTATGGAAAACGCTGAGCTGCAAAAAAATATTTTGGCGACTGTCACCTACTACGATTGCCTGGACTATCCGCTGACGAGTTTTGAAATTTGGAAATACCTGTTCAAAATCTCAAATCCCAAATCCCAAATTTCAAATGCAAAGGAAAAGTATTCTTTGTTGGATGTGATGAAAGAGCTGGAGGATGGTAAGTTGAAGAAGTTTATTTCCGAATCGCGCGGATTTTATTTTTTGAAAAATCGCGATAATTTGGTCGAGCAAAGGATCGAACGCAACAAAATTTCAGAAAGAAAATACCGAACGCTTTTGTTCGTCGCCAAATGGTTGCGGTTCGTACCTTATGTCAGGATGGTGGCGGTGACCGGCCGGATGGCCATGAAGAACGCCGAACATAAAAGCGACCTCGATCTGTTGATCGTTTTGAAGCACGGCAGGATCTTTACCGGCCGGCTGTTGGTGACGGGGCTCGTGCATCTTTTGGGCAAAAGGAGATACAGAAACAAGATCGCCGATCGGATCTGCCTCAATTACTTCATCACGACCCAATCGCTGGAAATTTCCCACAAAGACATTTTTTCTTCTTCGGAATATTTTTTTATGCTGCCGATTTTCGGTTTTCAGCTGTTCCACAAATTCCAGCTGAAGAACGGTTGGATCAAAAATTACAAGGAAAATTTTGAGTTGGAAGATATTCCCAATCTAAAAATGGTCAAAGACACTTATTTTTCAAAATTCGTGCGCAAGATCGGAGAAAAGATTCTTGATTTCTATATCGCGGAAAGGCAGATGAAAAATTGGCAAGTCCGCCGGATAATGAACGACCCGCGCACATCCCAGATGGGCAGTATGATCATGGCAGACGACGAGATGCTGGTTTTTTGGCCGGATCCGCAGAGTCCGAAGGTGTTTGACAAGTTCCAGGGACGATTAGAAGAGTTAAAAGTGTAATTTTCTTAAACTAGAGCTTATCCACAACTGCCGTTGTGGTTTTTCGTTTGGAGATTCGCGCAAAATATTTTATAATAAGATTAACTAATGTTCCAGGAACAAGCTTGGAATTTTAGTGCGTTAGAAATAATAAAAAAAATATGGCAAGAACAATTTTAATCGCGGAAGATGACGAGATGCTGATGGATCTTTATTCGTCTGCGTTCGAGTCGAAAGATTTCAATGTCCTAAAAGCTTTCAACGGCAAAGAGGCTTTGGAAATTCTGGACAAGGAAGGCAGTGCGGTAAGGTTCATTCTTCTTGACATCATTATGCCCAAGATGGACGGGCTGGAGTTTTTGGGAAAAATAAAGAAAAATGATCTCTATAAAAATATTCCGGTGGTGGTTTGCACGAGCCTTTTTAATCCGGAAGACGAAGAAGAGGCGATGAGTCTGGGAGCGAAAGAATATCTGGTTAAATCCCAGAACACCCCGACGCAGATCATTGAAAAAGTGGAAAAATATTTGCAATAATTTATGAAAAACACATTAATTCCTCAAGAAATTATAGAAAACAAAATATTTTTGATACGAGGAAAGAAAGTGATGTTGGATATGGATCTAGCCTTGCTTTATCAGGTAAAAACAATGGCATTGAATCAGGCTGTTAAGAGAAATGCCAAAAGATTTCCCGACGATTTTATGTTTAGACTCACTTTGACTGAAAAAGAATATGTTATCACAAATTGTGATAGCCTAAAACAATTGAAATATTCTCCTCACAAACCTTATGCTTTCACCGAACAAGGCATTGCCATGCTTTCGAGCGTCTTGAAAAGCGACAAGGCAATAGAGGTAAATATCCAGATAATGCGAACTTTCATAAAAATCCGGGAAATGATTATTAGCAACAAAGAACTGAGATTAAAAATTGAAGAAATGGAAAAGAAATATGATAAGAAATTCGCGGTAGTTTTTCAGGCTATTGCCAAGCTGATAACTGAGCCGAAAGAAAAAGTGATGAAGATCGGATTCAAATAATAATTTCCAATAATCTATTTACAAAAGGCAAAGGGGGGGGTATTATAAGTAAAGAAGTTAAAATATCTTTTAAAAAAAATGGCAACAAAAATAAAACAAAAACTCAAAGAATACCTCAATTCTCTTTTTCGCCGTCCCCGACAATCCGTCCGCCAGGAATCCATCGAATCCAAAAAAAGACTGATCGACGAGATCCGAAGAGAAGCAAAAAAAAGAAAATCAGCCAGAAAAAGAAGGAAACAAGAATGTCATCCTGAACTTGATTCAGGATCTAAAGAGATTCCGGATCAAGTCCGGAATGACACACCGCTTCCACACCCTCAAACTCAAGCTCAAACTTCACAAGCTCCAGCACAACTACCAGAAACTCACAGAGGAACCGACCGAAACTTCCCAAATATTTTCCAGAATCAATTATTACTTCCAATACTCGATAGTCATCATCAAAGACTACGTCAGTCTTCTGATTCATCCCACCAACTACCATTTCTTCCGGGTCCAAACCTGCGGCGCCAATCCGGACGATCCGATCCGGAAGACCAAATTCAAACTGACTTTCTCCTCCTACTCCGCTCTCAAAAGATTTCGGAGAAGATTAAAGATCTTCACTTTCAGCGGAGCGGGAGTGGTTTCAATCGCAATCATTACTGTTTTAGCTTCCCAAGTCATGTTCCTGAAACATTCTTTGGCGGCGTCATATAGTTTTGTTCAATCCGATTGGAGTGGCGGTGCATCCACCACGAATTTTCCAAACCATACCAGCAACCAGACCGGCTGGACCCAATACTATTCCGCCGATCCGAACGTGAGCGCTACCGCCAGCGGAGTGACCTTGTCCGGATCACAGACAGCCTGGACCCAGACAAGCGACACGGATTTCAAAACGGCCGGGAACACGCAAACTCAGACTTATGTCAGTGGAACCGGGACCGGTGCCAGCATCTCGCTTCTCAAGCCTCTGGGCACAGCCTGCACGGCGGATTCTCAATGTTCCGACGGGTCGGCTGGCGGGGGCGGCGGCACGGACGGCTGGTGCTATAATAGTATTTGCACCAGTCCGTGGATCAGCGGGCCGTGCGGAACGAACAATCTCACCGTTAACAGAAAAGACCTGCCTACGACTTATACCTGGGAAACGACACAAACGACCTGTACCAGTCCGCAGTGCGCTACCGGACTGGATACCAGCTATCCGAGCAATAATACTTTAGTATCCGACAACACAGTCAATTTTTCGAGTTATCCGGCGCGGGCCGCTTGCCAGGCTATCGGCGGAAGACTTCCGACTATGGCGGAACTTTCCTGCATATACAACAACAGATCGACTTACAGTGTCGGCGGAGCCTTCCAGTACAACAGCTACTGGTCAGCTACGGAGACCAATTCCTCGTACGCCTACTACCTGTACTTCAGCAATGGTAGCACGAGCAACTACAACAAGACCAACTACTACTACGTCCGTTGCGTCAGCGGGCAATAAAAAAATATAGAATTTGGAAAATTTTAATTTTGAAATTTTAAATTTTTAAATAAGTGTTGAGAAAAATCGCCAGATTTCCGGATTGTGCAACGCGGATGCGTGGAACTTCCGGAAGAGACAAGCTGAAAAATTTATTGCGCTCCCGCCGCTTGGAATTGCTAATAAATTCCGAGCATTGTAAGCCAGGCATTCTCTCTAAAGCTGTTAGGATGTCGGAGAAGATCGCAGTGCGGGAGGATAGCCTTCCAGAACAACAACTACTGGTCAGCTACGGAGAACAATTCCTCGAACGCCTACAACCTGAACTTCAACAATGGAAGCACGAACAACAACAACAAGACCAACAACAACTACGTCCGTTGCGTCAGCGGGAAGTCAATTTTTAGCTCGTCCCGAACCAAAGCGTCAAAAGATTCGGGAAGCGATTTTTAAAAAATAAATACAAAAATAATGTCCAAACAACCAGCACTCTATCTGAAGTTTTATCAGCTCATAAAACTCCTCTACGCCAGCAAGAAAAATTTTCCAAAAGAATACAAATACACGATTGGGGAGGATATGACGACGCTGGCATGGCAGTGCCTCGATCTTTTCTTGGAAACGAACAGCCTGCCCAATAGCGAGAAAAAATCGAAAATCAGGGAATTGAGTGTTGCCTTTGACAAGCTGAAAATGCGTTTACGGATGGGTCAGGAACTGCAACTGGTTTCCGAAAAACAGTTCGCGCATATCCAGACGAATTATGTTTCAGAAATAGGGAATATGATCGGGGGATGGTTAAGATGGACACAATAAATAATTATGAGTGAAATATTCAATTATCAGAAATTATATCGGGCATACCTGGATTGCCGGAAAAATAAACGAGGCACAGTCAATGCAATCAAATTTGAATTGGATCTGGAAAGAAATCTTTTTCAACTACTCAAGGAATTAACGGCAAAGACTTATGTTCCAGGCAGGTCCATTTGTTTTGTAGTTGAAAATCCAACCATCAGGGAGATATTCGCGGCTGATTTCCGTGATCGGATCGTCCATCATTTGCTGGTGAACGAACTGATAAAAATCGGGGAAAGCCTTTTTTCTTTCGAATCATTCGCGTGCAGGAAGGAGAAAGGAACGCATCGCGCGATAGGCCGGCTTAAAGCGCATATCCGCTCAGCAACGGAAAATTTTCGCCATGATGTCTGGTATATGCAATTAGATGTCGCCGGTTTCTTCATGTCAATCGATCACCGGATTTTGTATGACATTTTGGAGAAAGAAGTGAACAAGCAAAACAAATCTTTTCAATGGAAAGAGGATATTCTTTGGCTGATCAAACAAATTATCTTCCATAAACCGACAGATAATTATGTCAAAAAAGGCAATCCAGAACTGTTTAAATTGGTTCCCGCGCGAAAATCACTATTTCATTCTTCTTTAAATAAAGGACTTCCCATCGGCAATTATTCTTCCCAATTTTTTGCCAACTTTTACATGAACGAATTGGATCAATTTATCAAAAGGGAATTGGGAATCGAACACTATGTAAGGTACGTGGATGACTTTATTTTAATCCACGAGTACAAAAATGAACTTAAGAGATTGAAAAAAGAAATTGAAACTTTTTTAGAAGAAAAGCTGGATTTGAAATTACATAATGAAAAAACGAAACTGCAATCGGTAAAGACCGGGATAGATTTTCTGGGTTATTTCATAAAACCGAATTACGTTCTGGTCCGCAGGAGAGTAGTGAAAAAGATGAAAGAAAAATTGCATGACGCCGCAAGGCTGCCTATGCACAGCTCCGACTTGCCTTCAATACTCGCAACGGTAAATTCCTATCTCGGACATTTCAGGCATTCCGCCAGTTTTAACTTGCGAAACAACATCTGTAAAAATCACCTGGGCAATTTAAAAGAAAAATTCATTCTGCCAGATAATTGCTTGTTAGTAAAACTGGCTGGAAAAGTATAAATACAAAATGAAAAGATACAAACTGAAGTTAAATTTATTTTTTGGAGCGATAGGGATTTTTTTCGCTTTTACTCTTTTTGCCCATGGCGCATATGCGGCAGTCCCCGTAACAGGAACGTACGTTTCGGCGGTTAAAGACTTGGGCTTCCCTATGGCGCTCGGAACGGTCAACTGGGATGATAGCGTCCCGGCCAACACAACCCTGCAATTGCAGTTGCGGGCAGGAAACACGGCGACTCCCGACGGGACCTGGACAGCCTGGACGACGTTTAATAAGGGTGATTCCTTATCGGCTCTTGGCGGCAACAGATACATCCAGTATCAGGTCACACTCTCAACATCAGATATAACTGTCGCTAATCCAAGCTTCAATGATATAACCATCGCTGCTTATTACGGCATCTTCATATCATCGCCGTTCAATTCCCAGATGCCGGGAGACGTTTTGCAAACTTTAAGTTGGACACAAAATAAACCCGGCACGTCGTATGTCGGTTTCCAGGTGCGAGGTTCGGCCAACGGCTCATCCTGGACCAACTGGGTCGGTCCGGACGGAACAAGCAATTCATATTTCACTGATCCGTCAGGCGCGCAAGCGATTCCCAAACTTTTTCAGTACGGCGCGAACGCAGAATGGATACAGTATAAAATATTCATGATCGGAGATTACAGCAATAATAATACGCCTCCTGCTGTACAAAGCGTGACAATGGATTATAACGAACTTCCGGCGTCCGGATCATATGATTCGGCAGTCAAAGATTTCGGACAGGCGAGCTATTCCAAGGTCACTTGGGACGACAATACCGCCACGCTTAACAGTGCCAATCCCTATGCTTTTACGTCGGTGACGATAAAAGTGCGTTCCGGAAACACGGCCACTCCCGATGGGACTTGGACGGCCTGGCAAACAGTCACTAACGGCGAGTCGCTGACTTTTGATAGATATGTCCAATATGAAGCCACTCTTTCCACCGGTGATGCTCAAGTTCTCCCAAGTTTGAATGATGTAACCATCGCTTCTCTCGTGGGAACGCTTACTTCCTCGCCTTATAACACGTCTGATACTACTAATGCCTTGGAAAAAATTTCCTGGAACGCCAATACGCCGACCGGTACGACAGTCGAATTCCAAGTTCGGACCGCGCCGGACAACGGCGGCGCTCCGGGAACTTGGACTAATTGGGTTGGGTATGATGGAACCGGGAACACATATTTCACCGACTCTTCCGGCGGACAAGCGATGCCATCAATTGTTTCCAATGGATCAAATAGCCAGTGGATACAGTATAAAGCTACGCTGATTCCTAGCGGCAGCAACATTCCCACGCTGAATAATGTTTCTCTGGATTATTTTTTCAACAAACCGCCTCAAGTTCAAAATGTTACCGCTTCAGAAAATTCCACAGGACTAGTTAATGTCACCTATCAAGTAATGGATGCTGATGCCAATGTTGATGTTAATCCCGACAGCGTCAATGTTACTCTGCAATACTGCACTGCCAATTGTGGCACTTCCGGATCGGAAACTTGGGCTGATGCAATAACGGTAACGGGGGATGTCGGATCGAACGTTTCTGACCAGCAATCGTCTTGGACTTCCCATTCACTTGTTTGGAACGCAAAGCAAGATTATGATGGCAATTACAATGGAACCAATTTCAAAGTGAGAATTAAGGCTGATGATTCCAATACGGTAAATAATTTAGGATATGGAGATTCTCCGACTTTCATCCTCGACACCACCAATCCGGTTTTCTCCGCCACCCCTTTCACCATCGACCATTCTTCCGACACTCTCAACATCAACACTATCAATGACAATTCCAGTTACCAGCTCTACATCTCCAACGATCCCAACTTCCAGGATTCCAGTACGG
>JAJYJP010000088.1 GCA_021789395.1 bacterium
CCTACAAAAATAATTTGACAGATGAATATCTGTTGCCGACGGTAATCATGGAAGACGGTTCTCCGGTGGCCAAGATAGGAAGAGATGATTCACTCATATTTTTCAATCTGCGTTCCGATCGGGCGCGCCAGATGAGCAAACTTTTTGTCGCTATGGACAAGGAAAGCATCCTGCGGGACAATATGCCGATCATTGATAAGATAAAAAATTTATATTTTGTCGCGATGACGGACTTCGGCCCGGGCTTGGACGAACATACGGCCTTTCCGGAAGTCATGGTGTTGGCCACTTTGCCGATGGTGTTAGGAAAACGGATGAAACAGCTTTATATCGCGGAATCCGAAAAATTCGCCCATATCACGTATTTTTTCAACGGCGGTTATGCCGATCCGGTGGATGACGAAGAAAGGATCATGATTCCGTCGCCGGTCGTGGATTCGTATGCTAAAATTCCGGAAATGTCCGCGAGCAAGATCACAAAAAATGTTTTGGAAAAAATACGAAAAGAAGAATATGATTTCATCGCGATCAATTTTGCCAACGCTGACATGGTTGGACACACCGGAAATTTGCCAGCCACTGTCAGGGCAGTGGAAATCTTGGATGAACAGATCGGCATCCTGTCTCAAGAAGTCTTGGAACGTGGCGGCAATCTGATAATTACGGCCGATCATGGCAACGCGGACAACATGCTGGATGAAAATTCCGACCAGCCGAACACTTTCCACACCAAAAATCCGGTACCGTTTCTTTTGGTTGGTGACAAATTCAAGGGCGCGAAATTGAGAGCGGACGGGGTGCTGGGCGATATCGCACCGACCATTCTGGATGTTTTGGACATCGACAAGGCAAACATCATGATCGATTCGCTTCTAATAAAATAATGATTCCTAAAACTCGGTTTTAGGAAAAACAAATTTATGGCAAAAATAATTTGCATCGGTTCATCCACCAAGGATATTATTTTCCCGATCACGGACGGACAGGTGGTGGAAACACCTGAGGATATTGAAGCGCAGGAAAAAATAATTTTTGAGCTGGGCGCGAAATACCAAGTTTCCGAAGGGCGCCATGAAACGATCGGCGGCTGCGCGGCCAATGTGTCCTGCGGGTTGGCCAAACTTGGTCTTGCGGCATATTGTTGCACGCGAGTCGGAAGTGACATCTCCGGCAATTGGATAAAAAAAGAATTGGAAAAATTCGGCGTAAAAACCGATCTGGTTCAGACCGGCGAGCACAGAAGTGATCTTTCTGCGATTATTGCCAATGTTCCGAGTGAAGATCGGATCGTTTTTTCCGACCGCGATGCCAATGAGAAATTGAAAATTACGGAAGAAATTAAAAATCATCAAGCCGAATTCATTTTCATAAGTTCGTTGAACGGAAACGGCGATGAGAGTTGGGATAAAAAATTGGATAAGATCTTGTCATTGTTGTCGCCTGAAAAAATAATTTTCAACCCGGGTCAGAAAAATATAAAAACCGATCCGAAAAAAATAATCGAAACAATCAAGCTTTCCGAAATTTTGATCATAAATAAGGACGAGGCGATCGAAGTTGTCGATAAATTGAATGGATTTTCCGAAGAGCAATTGAATGATGAAAAATTTTTGGCGGAAAAATTGCATGGTTTGGGCGCCAAGATCGTGACACTGACGGACGGGTTGCGCGGCGCCTGGGCATACGATGGAAAAGAATTTTTGCATGTCGATTCTAGGAAGGAAAAAGTGGCGGACAGTCTGGGCGCGGGGGATGCTTTTTCCAGCGGATTTATCGCGGCGCATCTGAAAGGAAAAAACTTAGAAGAATGTTTGGAATGGGGAATAGCCAATGCGACGAGCGTCGTCAAATTTTACGGCGCAGTCGCGGGATTGTTAGATGAGGAGAATATTGGAAGATAGTTTTTTTAAATAAAAAAAGAGCCCTGGCTCTTTGGAATCTGTTGCTTTGGATATTGATCCAGCTTGATAGCTGTCTGAGGGACCTTCCCCTCTAATCCTTGCAGAGCATTTTCCTAGCTCAGGGCTTGAATCTGTCTAAGGCTTAATGCCTCTTGACGTTTTCACGGTTGTTTACCTCCTTTCTTGGTTTCGTATATACATCAATGATAAATTAGTATAGCATGTGATCATAATTTTGTCAAGCAAAAGAAGCATATAGTTATTTTTGCTTTAAAATAAGGACAAAAATCAATGAAAAATTTAGAAAAATTATTCAATCCGCAATCGATCGCCATCGTCGGAGCCTCGCAGGAGCGCGGCAAGGTCGGTTATGTTATAAGCAAAAATTTGCTCGAGCTTGGTTATGACGGCAAGATTTTTTTGGTCAATCCGAAGCATGACAAGCTGTTTGACCATCCGAGTTACAAAAGCCTGTCTGAAATACCGGAGAAAGTCGATCTGGCTATCATCGCTATTCCGTCCAAGATTGTGGTGCCGACCATCCGTGCGGCTTCCGATCGCATCAAAAATTTTGTGGTAATTTCGGCCGGTTTTGCCGAAACGGATGAAAAAGGAAAACAGCGGGAAAAAGAGTTGC
>JAJYJP010000020.1 GCA_021789395.1 bacterium
GCAGAAAGTCAAGGAATAGAAACAAAGGCGAGCACTGTCGATATTTGCCAAACCAACGGACAACCAAACGGTCAGGTTGTTTCTTGGGGCTTATTTCAAATTAATTTATCCGCCAATCCAATCGCTGACATAGCATGTCCCGCCCCAAAAGGAGCTTTTAATAAACAATTTACTGGATCAAATAAAGATTGTATCGCGCAACAACTTTATAGCAGTTGCGTTAACGCGGCCAAGAACGCTGACAATAATATCAAAGAAGCTGCTTCCCTCTCCAATAATGGAACCAGTTGGCGCAAGTGGGGATCTGACAGTAAGTGTGGATTTTAATTAAACAACTTTATGTCTAAAAAAACAAAAATTCTTATTGCATTATTAATTATTCTACTTATTGTTGTTATCGTTCTTTTTTTTATTAACAAAAAAAGTGTTTCTGTAAATCAGCCACAAACGCAACAAACAAGTTCTCCAGCCACAAGCAACCAATTCACTATGCCATCGCCTAGCGATCAGAAAATGACAATAAACACTTCGCAGGGAAATATAGCAACAAATAATTTATATAAAAATCCCGTAGAAAACTTGTCCGACAATGGAGTGGCTTTTAAAGAAACGTCTGATTATTATATGGCATTCTATCCCCAGGACCAGGGAATCCTTATTGCTATCCAAGGTTCTGATATGCAAACAGATATAGCCGAAGCTGAATCAGCTTTATTGCAAACTCTCGGAATAACACAAACTCAAGCTTGCCAATTAAAAGTTTCTATTGTTATTCCAGTAGCAGCTATTAACGCACAATATCCCACAGATTTATATGGCCTAAGTTTTTGTCCAAATCCTACTTATAACAACTAACCTTCCGATTCTCCTTATGCTTCTCTCTAAAAAAATCTTTTTAACATCCACGATCGTTTTGATTGTCCTCCTGCTTTTCTGGGGTATTTATAATCTATCTTTCAACCGACCAGCTGCGCCAACCCAATCAAGCCAATCATCCTCCCAAACAACAACCACCGTTCAAAATGCACCGCTTGTTGCGGCCATTTCCGATGAAGCCGTGCTGGCGCCCACCCTTTCTTCGGACGGAGAGCACATCGAATATTATTCAAAAAAAACCGGCGAAACTTATGAGATCAATTTCGACGGCTCCGACAAACAAACTATTTCCAACAAAGAATTGCCGGGCCTAGCCAATGTCCTGTGGTCGCCGGACGCTTCAAAAGTCATCACGGAATTTTACAAAGCAAACGGCCAACCACAATTTTATTACTTTAATTACACGACCAACTCCGCCATTCCCTTAAAAAGCAACCTGGATACTATTGCCTGGAAAGACAATAGCAAGATATTTTATAAATACTACGATCCGCAAACCCAGGAACGCACCCTCAACATTGCCAATCCGGACGGCAGCGATTGGACTAAGATTGCCGATCTCAATTTCAAAGATGTCATAATCGCTCCTATACCCAAAACTGGTCTTCTTTCTTTTTGGAACACGCCGGACGCCAATGTTTTGTCGACGTTGTATTCTACGCCGGTTATAAGCGGAGACATCAACACTGTTTTTACGGGAAAATACGGGGCCGATTACTTGTGGAGTCCGGACGGATCGAGTGTGTTGGTAAGTCACACCGACCAGCAAGGGGGGTCCCGCATAGTGCTTGCCGTAATTGATGGTGACGGCAATAATTACACTAATCTCAACTCCGCCACTTTTGTCCAGAAATGCGTCTGGTCGCTGGATGATAAGACGATCTACTGCGCCGTACCCGATTCGCTTCCAAGCAACGCGGTTCTTCCCAACGATTATTTGGATGGAAAAATGACGACCACGGACTCGTTTTGGAAAATCGACACCTCCACAGGTAACAAAACCATCATCGCCGGCCCCAACCAGCTTGATGGAAAGAAATTTGATGCTAGCAATTTGTTCCTAAACCTTAACGAAAGCTCGCTTTTTTTCGTAAACAAGCTGGACGGCAAGCTTTATAAGATAAATTTGTAATAACCAGAATTTTAAACCCGGACGAATTCCGGGTTTTTTATATTACTCCTAAAATTGTCAGCCAAAAGACGAGCGCCAAGTCATTTTTAAAATAAGTCGTGTCTGCCAAGCCATGAATCAAAAAATAAAGGAGTATGCCAAAAGAAATAAGCCATAGGGCGTTACGTTTCTTTTGGAAAAAATTTTTCACCGAAAGCACTATCAGCAAGAGAAACCCGGAAAATCCGAGCATGCCCGAGTACAGCCAAAAAGTTAAGTACAAACTTTGGGGATGAGGAACAGCCCATTCCAAATACGGCGGAAAATATTTCTGATAAGCCAGATACTTGGCCTGGAAATTGCCCGGCCCTATGCCCAAAAACCAATGTCTGGCGATCATTTTCCCGGCCGCCTGCCAAATCATGATCCGCGAAACCAATGATGAGCGAGAATTGAACGTCACCAGACTTTCAAGCTTGCCGGCGTGCAATTGCGATACAATAAAAATACCGAAAATTACGAGGCCAAAAACGGCTTTCTTGTTGTATTTTCTATTCATTAGTGCCGCCGCCAATAATAACGCGGCGACTGCCAGCCAAGCACCGTAAGAAAATGTGAAATAAAACGCCGTTAAAATAACCGCCAGTGAGACGCCGTAATAAAATTTTTTTTCTTTGAATAAAACGAGTCCGATGATAATCGCCGGCGCCAGATACATCGCAAGGTAGTTAGGCGAATCGTAAATCGCCTCCAATCGAAAATCATAGGTCACTTTTCCCACCAGCAAAAAAATAACCGCGACCAAAGCTACCAAAAAGGCCGACAAATAAAGCGCCCGAAAAATATTCAAATATTTTTCTTTCGGCAAACTTACCGCCACGATGCCAACAAATATGAGCGGCATGACAAACCAACTCTTGATTATGCCCAGTCCGGCCGCATAGTTACCGTTCACGGCGGTCGAAAGAAACAGTCCGAAAAAAATCAGTCCGACCGCCAGAACAAAGCCTTTATATTGCTCAAAAAATCTTCTGCCGTCTATTTTCCGATATTCTTTATAAAGAATCCAAAAAAATAAATCTGCCAGAATTATTATTTCCAAAAGATTGACAAAAGGAAACCGGACCAAGTAGAGGGGGATGGCAACAACGGTGAAGTAAATTAGATTTTCCAGATCAATTCTTTTTTTCATAAGCAAATTGGGAATTGCCAAAACTCATAATAATAAGGAGTAAAGGCAAGACTTGCGCGGAATAAATGCTAGTCTCCACCAAAGAATGGGTGGCAAATATTACCAGACTGGCGGCCGCCCCCAAAAACAATAGATTGCGCTTGGATTTTTTGATCAAATTTAAAATTGTTGCCATCAACAGCCAAATCCAGATCAAGGCGTTCAAAATCCCGGTCTCCGCCGCAATATCAAAATAAGCGTTGTGCGCGTAGATCGGTTCGCGATAATCAGCCAGCGGATTAACCGCCAGCGGATAATTGCCCAGTCCCACGCCCAAAACCGGATTGTTTCCGATTACTTTTAATGCTTCTTCCCAAGTTTGGATCCGCCCTTGATTTGATCCTTCGTTTAAGTTGAATGTCGAATAGGCCCGTTGGGAAACCGGATTGGGAAAAATGAGCAGCAATAATCCGGCGCCGATCAGACTGACAATGGCGATTTTGTATTTCTTATTGATTTTTTTCCAGAAGAAAATCAGGATAAAGACCGCGCCGACCGCCAATCCTACGTAACCACCCCTAGAGAAAGTGAGTAGATCAGTAATCAGCAAGACCGCCAGCGTGGCTGAAAAAAATCTTTTTTTCCCAGGCAAGATAAAAATCAGGGCGATGTTTAACGGAACAAGCATTCCCATATAAAAAGCCAGCATGTGCGGATCGGGAAAAACAGCGATGGCGCGCATGTAAGTTTTTCCGCCGATGTTCACCAGCCAGCTAGGGTTCATCAATACCTCCCGCGAAAAACTATTTCCTAAAAATGGCGTAACGACTTTCGCCCACAGCTTATACGTGTTATTCAATCCGAACAAAAATTGCAACGCAAACTGGACCAGGCCGACTAAGCCGATGGCCGCTCCGGAAAAAATCAACGCTTTTGTCAGCTTGATCGCCCTATTTTCATTATTTAGCAAATAGGAAGCGACAAAATAAACGGGAAAGATTGAAAGCAAGAAGAATAGTTTCCTAAACCCCCAGTCTTGGTTTTTTGCTATCACTAAAGAAAATAAATTGATAAACAAGAAAGTCAGAACCAAGGCCGTCTCGATATTTTTGTTGATAAATATTTTTTTATTTTTTAGACTTTGCGCCAACCAAAGCAAAAATAGCGCCAGGATGAAAATTCTAATCGATGCCAGATCTACCCCTTGCCCGGGATTTAAAGCCACTTGGAAGGGCAAATATAAGGCTAAAAGCCAAAGAAAATAAAACATTTTGTTTAATTGAAAATTTTTCTTAATCCTTTTAGTACCGCGGCTCGCAATTTGCCGAAATGTTTTTCAAAATAATAATCTTGCGAGCGATAGAAGCTTTCTTTTTGTCCTTTTCTGTTTGTCACGCTCCCGCCACACAAATGTTTGACTGTAAAATCGGGAAAATAAATTATTTTTTTATTTTTTCCTTTAACACGACGACACAAATCCACATCTTCAAAATACATAAAAAATTTTTCGTCAAAACCGCCAATTTCATTGAAAATGCTTTTCCTTATCAATAGCGCCGCCCCACTCGCCCAATCCGCCTCGGTTTTTTGCGAAGTTGTCCATAATTTTCTGCTCTTAGGCAGTCCCAGATTGTTCCTTAGCGTATCCATCGGAGTAATCTCGAAACCAACGCTCCATTCCTGCGCCTCATTGTTTTCCCGCAGTAACCGAGGAGCGACGCAGCCGACGTTTTCGTCGAAAAAATTTTCAAGCAAACTTTCCTTTTTTCCGCCCAAAACTTCCGTATCGGGATTTAAAAAAAATAAAATCTCGCCTCGCGCCGCCCGCACCCCGAGATTATTTGCCGCACCAAATCCGATATTTTTTTTCTGATCTATGATTTTTATCTCGGGAAAGAGTTTCCGCACTTCCGTAAGTCCAGCATCCAGATCATTATTAACAATGATGATTTCCGGATCATCAAGCTTATTATAAACAGAAGCGAGACATTTTTTAAGATAATGTTCGCTCCTAAAATTTACGATTATTACCGATAGATCTTTAGAATTTCGCATTTTTAAAATCTTTATACGCACTTTGCACGATTGGCGCCAATTCGTTTTTTTTCAACAAAAGATCGGTTTTATTTTTCATCTTGCGTGCGCTCAGATAAATTCTAAACCACATTTTTCTGATAAAATTGGAATTTTTTTTAAAAAATATCAGCCCAGAAATTACCAACCAATAAGTTTTGTTCTTGGAGTTCTGCTCGCTTTTTTCAGTGTGGTATGCCCAACTGGAAGAAACGACCACGCTCTTGAAACCGGCTTTTCTGGCCCGCACGCTGAAATCGGCGTCTTCCCAATAAAGAAAATAGTCTTCATCCAACAAGCCGATCTCTTTGAAAACTTCAGCCCTTACCAGCATCGAGCAGCCGGTGATAAATTCTGATTCGTAAAAATCTTTCGTGTTAGCTTTGGTTTCGTGAACCGTCTTCATCCGCAACCAATCGATTTTTCCTCCCGAAAACCACACTTTTTTATCCTTTCCGTTAAAAATCACCGGGCTGAGGATCCCGTACCGCTTGCCTTTTTCTCCAACTTCTACGAGTTTTGCAAGGAAATCTTTTTCCACCTCCGCATCATTGTTCAAAAGCAAGACATAATCCGCCATTCTCTCCAAGGCAAACCGGATTCCGACATTATTGCCGGCCGAAAAACCGAGGTTTGTTTCATTTTTGATGAAGTTGGCTTTGGAAAAATTTGCCTTCACCAACTCCAATGAACCGTCAGAGGAATCATTATCCACCACTACCACTTCAAAATTGGGATAGTTAATCTTAAAGACACTAGTTAAGCATTTTTGAATGACATCCCGACCATTGTAGTTGAGAATGACAATAAAAACCTTAGGGGAGTTCTTCATATTCTTCAACGCCTTTTTTAGAAATTAAACTGGTTATTTCTTCAGATTTTACCGCCTGAAGGGACCATAAGCAAGCGAAATAGACCACCGCTCCGCCAAGAGCCAACAAAAAGAAATTATGACTCCTAAACACAAACAGAAATGCGGCCATGACCAAGCCGGAAAAAAATATCTCCAGCATTTTTTCCACTCTGGGAAAATACTTCAGATCTTTTGCGGCAAAATAAACCGAAACAACCGCAACAATAAACTCTGTTAAGGCCGACACGTATGCGGCAGCATAGAAAGAAAACTTGGGAATAAATATTAAATTTAAAACAACATTAATAATCGCGGCAAAGCTCCAGATGTACAAAAGTTTTTTCTGTAAGTTTCCCGCAATAAGGACATTGTTGAAAAATACGCCAAAAAAAATGGACGCCAGCGCAAAAACCAGAACCCTCAAGACATTAGCCGACTCGGCAAATTGCCCCCCTCCGATCAAATTAATTATGCCGCCCGAAAGAAAGAGTGTCCCAATGACCATCGGCACCACCAAGATAACGAAAAATTTAACGGTATGATCGGCTACTTCTTTGAATTTTTTCTTGTTGGAAAAGATCGTATTTGCCATGATCGGCAAAACTAGCCCCACCACCATGCTTGGGAAAAAAGTGATATTTTCCAAAACTTTGTATGCCGCGTTATAAATACCCACGTCCGCCGCGCTTTTCATAACGGAGAGAAGGATGGTGTCAATTTTAAAATACACAAACACGATGGCCGAACCGATTCCGAGCGGAGCCGCTTCTTTCAAGAACTTCTTCCAGTAATCGAAGTCAAATCTCAATTTAAAGCGGATGTATCGTCTTGACCATGCCATCACGATTAAGAAATTCACAATCATGTTTATCAGGAGCGACGCAATGATCCAGTTGAGTCCCAGATTCATCTTCACAGCTATCAAGACGATAGCTACTTGCACTATTTTGCCGATCAATTCACCAATCGCCACCCTATCCATCGCCAATTTTTTTTGAAAAACACCGTTAAGCACTTGATAGCCGGATGAGAAAATGAACGAAGCGGCGGCAATCACTATCGCCTCCTTCACCTCGGCCGGGTAAGGGAAAAACATGACCACTAGCGGAGAGATGACAAAGATAGCAACGGAAGAAATAATCCGGAGCGAGAAAATATTACCGATAATTTTTTCTTCGTCGGCACCTTGTCGCGAAATTTCCCGCGTTGAAATGGAATACAATCCCAGATCCGCCACAGAGGCGAAAAAAGCCAAAAACGCGAGCACCGTCGCGTATTCTCCAAACCCATCCTGCCCTAAATAACGCGTAATCAATCCGATGGAAACCAAAGCTAAAACATTGGAAAGCACCTTGGAAACGCTATTTACCACAACGTTATATGCTATTTTCCTAGCAATAACCATAGATATAGTTTTTTAATTTTCCAGTCTTAAAGGTTTTCAGCCGGCTTTATCACTACCTTCCTGTCTTCTCCTTCGCCGATACTTTCAGTTTTGACTTGATTGTTTTTTGCCAGTTCCATATGGATGATTCTTCTTTCATACGCGGACATCGGGCGCAAGACCACAACTCTTTTTTCCCGAATGGCCTGGTCGGCCATTTCGCGTGCCATTTGAACAATTGAGCTATTTTTATCTTGCCGGTAAGAATTAACGTCGATTACAAAATTGGCTTTGTCATCGGTTTTTTTTCTCACCAGAAGACGCGCGATATGCTGGATGGCTTGTAAATTAACCCCGTATTGGCCGATAAGAAAACTCGACTCATTTGTTTTGATATTGCAAATCACATTCTCTTTTTCTCCGTCGAAAGTTGTTTTCAACTCAATCTCTCCCTTGAACCCCATTTTGGCAATCAATTCCTGGACCGTCTCTTTGATTATGCTTTCAGTATTTTTTCCTTCTTGGTTTCCCATATGTTTAAACTTAACTATTAGTCTGATTATTTTTAGCCATTTCTTTTTGCAAATAGTATTGCTGTCCCACCATAAATCCTGTTGAGACAAGCCAATAGAGAGCTAGTCCGGCCGGAAACTTAATTCCTATGAACAATGTTAATAATGGCCCCAAGAAAAGCATCTGCTTGGACATAGCCTGGGTCAAATCTGTCTCTTTTTTATTTGCCGGCTTCAAAACTTGTTTGCCCATGATCATTTTAGTTTGATAATATTGCACGATAGCCGCCGCAACCACAAGAAGAATGTGGGGCACATCCTTTAGGGCAAGATTGCTAAAATTGACTGCCGATGACAAATCGATCACTCCTAAAAAAAGTTTGTTTATCTGCCCGGGATTGTGGACAAAGGAATAAAGATTGGCCGTGTCCACGGTTAGTCCCGCCTGGGAAATATTGAAAAACACCCGATAAATAGCAATTAAAAATATCAGCTGGACCACCATGGGCAAGCATCCGGAAAAAGGATTAGTTTTTTTCTCTTTATATAATTCCATTAGCGCGCGGCTTTGTTTTTCCTTGTCGTTCTTATATTTTTCTTGAATTTCTTTTATTTTTGGCTGCAGCTCCTGCATTTTTTGCTGCGACTCGATCTGTTTGCGACTCAGCGGAACTAACAAAAATTTGATAAGGAGAGTCACGACAATAATCGCGATTCCAAAATCGTGCAAAGGAATAATATTATAAACAATGACCAGCAGGTTATATAAAGGTTTATATATGATTTCGTTAAATAAAAATGCCATTGTATTCGCTTAAATTAATTGACTTCTTTTTAGAAGTTCTTCCGCGTCGCCTTTTAATTTGTCAAATTTCACTTTTTCGCCCTGCCGCTTCCTTGTCGAAACAACGATATCTGTGCCTTTTTTGATGCTTTTTAACTGATTTCTGAAAATTTCTCTAAGTTGACGCTTCATGAGATTTCTTTCAACAGCCTTTTTAGAAAACTTGAGGCTGACGATAAAACCCACCCTAACTTCGTCCAGATCATTTTGAGAAATCTTCATCACTAAGTTATTTTGCGCATAAAATTGCCCCGTTCTTTGAACTCTGTCGAAATCTTTTTTTTTGATCAAACGATTTTTATAAGGAAGCATGCGATTTATTTGACGGTAGTGAGTCGTTTTCTTCCTTTATTCCTGCGTCTTTTTAGCACTTCCTGACCATTTTTAGTGCTGTTTCTTTTGCGAAACCCGTGTCTCCTTTTCCTTCTTATGCTTGATGGCTGGTATGTTTGGCTCATATTAGTTTAAACTAACTTATTAACAAATTATGACTAATTAAAAGATTAGCAATTACTTACCTAAAAGTCAATTCTTAAACGCCTTTCAGCTATTGCTTTTTTGAGCGCTTAATGTATATTATAAACACAATCAACAACTTATCAACAGCTTCATCACAGATTTTTATAGACTCTTTTTTTCCTTCTGTGCTATACTTTTTAAACAAACCTATCTTAAACTAATTGGCAGTATGACAAACGAGGAGCTTTGGCAGGCAGCGCTGGGGGAAATCGAGCTTTCTATTTCAAAGGCTAATTTTATTACGTGGTTTAAAAATACTTCTATCCTTTCCAGCTCCGAAGGTCGTGTTGTTATTGGCGTCCCAAACGGTTTCGCTAAAGAATGGCTGGAAAACAAGTATAATCTGTTTATCCTGCGCGCCCTGCGCAATATCCAAAAAGACATCAAGGAGGTTTCATGCTCAATCACCGCCACCCAATCAACCACCCCAAAAGAAACCTTGCGGGTCGACGCGGTGATTGCTCCTAAAAAACCTTCTCCGCTTGTGGTTTATGCCGAAAAAAGCCGGGAAATAAGTCAAGAAAATAATTTAAATCCGAAATATATTTTTGAAAATTTTATCGTGGGCGGCAGCAATGAATTAGCTCGAGCGGCTTGTTTTGCGGTCTCTCAAAACTTGGGCAAAATTTATAATCCGCTTTTTATTTATGGCGGAGTTGGTCTAGGCAAAACCCACTTGCTCCAATCCATCGGTAATGAAATTTTAAAAAGCAATCCGAATAGCCGCGTTAAATACATAACTTCCGAGCGTTTTACCAATGAACTGATCGACTCGATCAAAAATCAAAAAATTAACGAATTTAAAGAATACTATCAAAAAATAGACCTCCTTATTATTGATGATGTCCAATTTTTATCCGGTAAAGAAAAAACGCAAGAGGAGTTTTTTCATATTTTCAACTACTTATACCAATTAAATAAACAGATCGTGTTGAGTAGCGACAGGGCTCCCAAAGCAATTCCCACACTTGAAGAACGTTTGCGTTCCCGTTTTGAAGGAGGAATGATTGCAGACGTTTCCAAAGCTGATTTTGAAACAAGATTGGCTATTTTACGTAAAAAAGCCAGCAATGAAAGCATTATCATCGACGATCAAGCTCTTAATTACATCGCTGAAAATATTACCAACAATATTCGCGAACTAGAGGGGGCGTTAAACAGAGTGACTGTGTCTGCCCAACTCACCAATCAAGAAATTACCTTAGATTTTGCAAAATCCTTACTATCCGAGCTTATTTCTAGTGGAAAAAAGAAGGGAATAAACCACAGCCACATAATAAAGACCGTGTCTGAATTTTATGACATCAACCCTGATGATTTAATAACCAAAGGTCGCAAAAAAGAAGTCGTTAAGCCGCGTCAGATCGCGATGTATCTTATGCGCAGCGAATTAAACTATTCTTACCCAGGAATCGGGGATAAATTTGGAGGAAGAGACCATACAACCGCTATCCACGCGTACGAAAAAATAAGTCGGGAGTTAACTATCAATGAGAAATTGGCCAAAGAAATTTCCTATCTGAAAGACCAATTATACTTAATATAGTTAATATTCTGTGAATAACATTGGTATTATTTGTTCCTTCTGCCATCATAATCTCTGACTTTTATGCCGACAATGGGTGTTTATCTTTTCATCCTTCGAGTTTTAAAAAATTATTCCCACTATCCTCCTCTACTTACAATTTAAGTTATTCAGTATTTATCCACATATTTTTCCTTTTATTTAAAGCTTTTTACTGAGTTATCCACAGAAACTGATGTGTCTATATAATAACAACATTTTAAATAAAATTAATATTTAATATATTTATAAATATTATTAGAATAAACTTATGAAATTAATCTGCACTCAGGAAAACTTTAAAAAAGCCATCTTTAATTCCGAAAGGGTCGTTTCTAAACAAAGTACCCTCCCTATTTTAAACAATCTTTTATTCGAAGGAGGGAAGGGCGGATTAAAAATATCCGCAACTAATCTTGAAATAGGGGTTTCTGTGAAAATCGGAGCTAAGGTGGAAAAAGAAGGAAAAATTACAGTTCCCGCAAAGATCATTAGCAGTTTTATAAATAATCTTCCAAGCGGGGAGAATGTGGCGCTGGAAATTTCAGAACAAAATCTAAAAATAAAAAGCGGTAATTCCAAAGCGGTCGTTAAAGGATTGCCAGCTGACGACTTTCCATTGCTTCCTAAGAAAAGCACAGAATTTGTTTTGTTTATTCCGGGAAAAAGAATGAGGGATATTGTGAATAAAATCATCTCTTGCGCAGCTTTTAATGAGGCGCGAGCGGAACTGACGGGGATTAATGTTATTTTTGGTAAAGACGAGATTTTTTTTGCTGCTACAGACGGATTTAGATTGGGGGAGGAAATTTTCGCATTGGGAGAGGAAAATGTTAAGCGAGAAGAGTACGAACTTTTAAAAAATAAAAAAGAAAGTGTGATAATCCCAGCTAATACTTTAATTGAATTGTTGCGCGTGCTTCAATCTGGGGAAGATAGTGAAGTAAAAATTGCTATCGAAGATGGACAAATATTTTTTGAAATAGATGGGACTACTATCATTTCACGGCTAATCAATGGGAAATATCCAGAATATAAACATATTATGCCTAAAGAATATAAAACTCGCGCGGTCGGAGAAAAAAATATGATTCAGGGATCGGTCAAAATGGCAAGTATTTTTTCCAATGGGAAAACCAGCGAAATCGTGTTTAAAATCGTTGCGGAAGAAAAAAAAGCGATGGTTGAGGCAAGGAGCGTGGAGGTGGGAGAAAATTCATCAGAGCTTAAATTGGACGTCGTGGGACCATCTCAAGAAGTGGTATTTAATTCGAAGTATTTACTGGATGGATTAAATGCTATTTCAACATCTAGAATAGCAGTCTGTGTAAATAATAGCACGACAGCGGTAGCGCTGAAGGAAATCGACGAACAAACAGGGGAAGTTTTGGAAAATTATACCTATATCGTTATGCCGATCAAAAACTAAAAAGTCAATTAGAATTCAAAAGGGC
>JAJYJP010000021.1 GCA_021789395.1 bacterium
GAGTTTGTAGAGTTTGGTCAACATAAAATCACCTCCTGTCTAGTTGGTGATTTTATTATATTCCAAGAGCTAACGCTCTAAACGCACACACCCGCTAACGCGGGTGGTTTACCGGGTTAAAGAAAAAGGCAGTCGCGATGTTGCGCCCTGCCTTTACTTAACAAGCTCTTTGATTTGTTCAACGTTTATTCTATTTTTTCTCCCATATGATTTATAACCTCCCTCCAATTCTTGGAGCATTTGCTTTTTTCTACCCGACATTCGGAACATCCTTTTCCCCACCCTCCAGAAAAACAACCCATAGCGATATTGCTCATTTCGCAAGGGTCCAAACCATCAAGGAAAAAAACAGGTTTGCTGCCAGAAGTTATCGTGTTTTTCAGATATTGACTCAAAAACTGATCCCCAGAAAAGTGCACCTCACTTGTCCTTGCTTCAGGACCGTTTTCCTGAGTAAGAAAAACTAAGCATTTTTCACATTCATAAACAACCTGATTTGGCCTAGCCTCTTTAGTTACCCCCACAAAAACCAGCTTACTGCCACAACTCGGACAAAATTCTATTTTTCTCATTTTTAGTCTCCTTTTTCACTGTCTTTCTCATTCCCATCAAAGATAGATTTGAAATTAAGGACTTGTGGGAACATATTTCGCAGAGATTATTTTTTTTAAGGAACTCTGTTAAAATTGTCTTTCTTTTCAGTCTCTAATCTTAACGCTTCATTATATACTTAAATGAAAAAAATGTCAAATATAATCGGCACTATACAAACAAGGAACTTTGATATTTTCTAAAATTTACTTATTTTAAGCGTAATATTGACAATTTTGATTAGTTTTATATAATATGATTGTTGACGATAAATATCGACAAAATGGAAATAAAATCTATATTGGAACAATTGAAATTGGGCGGGAAAAAAGCGGATGTGTATCTCGCTTCCTTAGAACTGGGCAGTGCCACAGTAATTGAGATAGCCAAAAAAGCTGGCATAAAAAGAACGACTTGCTACGACATTCTGCTTGATTTGGAAAAAGAAAGTCTTATTTCCGAGACTGTCAAAGGTAAAAAAAGGCTTTTCATTGGAGAAGATCCAGAAAATATCCAAAAAAGATTAAAAGAGCGCGAAGTATTATTTTCAGAAATTCTACCTCAATTAAAATCAATTTATAATATTAAAGGGTTAAGGCCAAAAATCCGATTTTATGAAGGAAAAGAAGGGCTAAAGGAAGTTTATTCAGATACACTCAAATACAAAGGTGAAATTTTAGGATTTATATCAGACGCGGTAGTGCATGTTTTAGGCAATGAATGGGCAGAAAAGTATCTAAAAATGCGCGTTAAAAACAGAATACCTATTCGTGCTATTTACCCTGCAACTGAATACTTTTTAAAAGATTTCACTCCTCACGACCAACAACAGCTACGCATATCAAAAATAATAGATCAAAAAAAATATCCTTTTTCAATTGAAATTAATATATACGGATTCCAAAAAGTAGCACTCATGTCCGCCAAAGAAGAAACTGGGATTATTATTGAAGGAAAAGAAATTTATAACACACTGAAATTAATTTTTGAACTTCTTTGGAATATTTTACCAGAGAAATAAAACAGAATTTGAAATTAAAAATCCAAAGTGTTAGACTTGGATTGTAATATCTTCAGAAATATTTTCGCAATTCATAACTCGTAATTCGTAACTTAACCTTATGTCAGGACATTCTCATTGGGCCGGAATCAAGCATAGAAAAGGCATTAACGACGCTAAACGCGGCAAAATTTTTACCAAACACGGCAAACTGATCACTATCGCCGCCCGCGACGGCGGCGGCAATCCGGACACCAACTTCCAATTGCGTCTGGCGATCGAACGCGCCCGCCTGGAAAATATGCCCAAAGAAAATATCGACCGCGCCATCAAGCGCGGTACAGGTGAATTGAAAGGCGACACCATCGAAGAAATTATTTACGAAGCTTACGGACCGGGAAACGTAGCGATGCTTATCAAGACTGCAACTGACAACAAAAACAGAACGGTCGGCGAACTGAAATCGATTCTTTCCAAAGCCGGCGGCAAAGTGGTACCGAACGGTTCGGTCAGCTATCTTTTCAAACAAGTGGGCGAAATAAACGTACCTGTTTCGGAAAACGGCGACCCGTACGAAATTGAGATGAAAGCCATCGAAGCCGGCGCCGAAGACACGCTTTATTCCGACGGCGCCTTGACTGTTTTCACTAAAGTCGAAGATCTTCAACAAGTTAAGGAAAATTTGGAAAAATCCGGCCTCGCGATCGAAAACGCCGGATTGGTTTACGCCCCCACCCAAAAGACCAAGCTGGATGAACCGACCCAGGCGGACTACGAAAAACTCTTGGAAACTCTGGACGATCAGGACGACGTCCAGGAAATTTACGACAACTTATAATTAAGCATCTTTAAATGAGAATTCTAGGCATTGATCCCGGCACCGCCACGACTGGTTGGGCGATTTTAGACGAAAAAATGACGCCGGTCGCTTACGGCCATATTAGCACCGACCCGGGCCAGCCAGAAAGCCAGCGTTTATTTGAAATTGTCCGCGATTTGGAAAGCATAATCGAGAAATATCATCCGGAAGAGGCGGCCGTGGAAAAACTTTTCTTCTTCAAGAACAAAAAAACCATCATCCAAGTCGGCCAATCCAGAGGCGCTTTACTCTTGACATTATCGAAAAAAAATATTAGAATATCCGAATATACGCCGCTCCAGGTCAAGCAAGCGCTGACCGGATACGGCAAGGCGGAAAAGAAGCAGATTCAACTGATGGTAAAGAATATTTTGAAACTTAAGACTATCCCCAAACCCGATGACACCGCCGACGCATTGGCTATCGCACTGTGCCATCTAAACAGCCGAAAAATCTCAAGACTTACGGAAAATTTTAGATAGTTTAATTATTTTAAACAAACCAATGCAAACAATCAGCCCGATCATCCAATATTTTCTCGCGTCCGGAGTGCCGCTTGATACGGTAATTTTAATTCTGATGTTGCCGATTATCGCCACCTTCATCGCTTTTTTGCGCCAAGTAGTCGGCATTAAGGCTTTTGGCATTTACACGCCATTGATTATTACTTTTGCTTTTTTAGCGACGAATGGCATCAAGTACGGCATCACGATTTTTATCGCCGTCATTTTGGTCGGCATGCTGATGCGCTTCGTCCTGAAACCGTTCCGTCTGCTTTACCTTCCTCGCGTAGCAATTACTTTGACTATCGTTGGTATTTTAATTCTGCTTCTGTTGGTTATTGGCGGCGCATTGCGTCGAACTGGTTTGGCCGCCGTTTCTATCTTCCCGATCTTAATTATGATCACACTGGTAGAAAAATTCGTCGCAGTCCAGATTGAAAAAGGAAATAAGACTGCCGTTATTTTAGCTTTTGAGACCCTGATCATTTCCGTAATCGGCTACTATATCGCCAGCTGGAGCCCCCTGGTTGAACTTTTAGTCGTCCATCCATGGATAACTTTGCTGACTTTGCCGATAAATATCTTACTTGGCAAATGGACCGGGCTTCGCATCAGCGAATATTTCCGCTTCAAGGAAGTCATAAAGAAAATATAACCCGGAAAAGTTTTCTGACCGCTTATGTTTGAATTTATAAAAAACAGCCGGAAAATCTTGGGAATGAATTCGAGAAATCTCAAATTCATCCGGCCTTACAATCTAAAAAAAGCTAAACGACTGGCCGACGACAAGCTTTTGAGCAAAAGGATGTTGCGCAAGAACGGCATTGCCGTTCCTAAACTGATCGCTTTGATTAAGACGCGCGAGGATTTGGAAAATTTTGACTGGCAATCCTTGCCGGACAGTTTCGCTCTCAAACCCAACCGCGGCTTCGGAGGCGAAGGAATTTTGGTCGTCTACGGCAAAAAAAAGAACGAGGATGTCTGGATTAAAGCCGATCGCTCCCCCGTGACAGTCGAGGATTTAAAAAACCATATACAAAATATTCTCGATGGCTCATTCTCCTTATCAAACACGCCGGACGTAGCTTTTTTCGAGGAACGCTTGCAACTTCTGAAACTTTTTAAACCCTACGCCTATAAAGGCATTCCCGATATTCGAGTAATTGTTTTTAATAAGGTTCCTATCATGGCTATGTTGCGCCTGCCTACCAAAGATTCCGGCGGCAAAGCCAACCTGCAACAAGGAGCGATCGGCGTCGGGATCGACATGGCGACCGGCGTCACTACCAGTGCCATCCAAGGAAAGAACAAATTCATCGAAAAAATTCCCGGCACCCGCCTGAATTTGAGCGGAATCAAGATTCCTCACTGGAAAACTATTTTGACTTTGGCCGCCCAAGCCCAACAGATTTCCGGTCTGGGCTTTTTGGGAGCCGACATCGCTATTGACAAGGAACTTGGCCCGGTCATTTTGGAACTTAACGCCCGCCCAGGACTCTCCATTCAGGTCGCCAACCTAGCCGGATTGAAAGAGCGCCTGGAAAGAGTTTCCGGCTTGAAAGTCAAAGGACTGGAAAAGGGCGTCCGAATGGGGATGGATATTTTTGGAGGCGAAGTCGAAGAAGAGGTTGAAGGCATTTCTGGGAAAAAAGTCATTGGTGCAGTGGAAAAAGTTAAATTTATTGGAAAAAATGGGAAAGAAATCGAAGTTGATGCTAAAATTGATACAGGCGCTTATTCATCCTCTCTTGATAGCGAGTTAGCCAAAGAATTGGGTTTTGGAGATTTATTAGATTATTTCAAAACTTTGGAATTACCTAAAAATTTTAAAAGAGAAGAGGCAAAAACTATTGAGGAAGATCTTAGAAAAAAATATCTCGGCTCACATCAAGATTTGGTTGATATTGGATTAGTTTTTTCCTCGCACGGAGCTTCTATCCGACCTGCTGTAAAAATTAATTTTATTATGGATGGAACATCTGTTGTTTCCAGGACAAACATAACAGCGAGGGAAGAATTAAAATACCGGATGATTGTGGGTAGAAGAGATTTGAAAAAATTTTTAATTGATATTAAATAATTTTTTAATTTATAAAAATGAAAAATTTAGTTGTCATCTATTTTGAAGATGATTGGAAAAATAAAGTCCCTCTTAAAAATTCTCCGAAGACGCGGGAAGCTTTCGAAGACTGGCACGAAAGAGGAATCAAAAATAATGTAGCAATATATCGAGCCAGCATTAAATGGTATGATCCAAAAAGAAATATTTTTACAAAAACTTGGGCTTACCGAGATAAAAAATGGATCAAAGTAACCACCCCCGTGAAACCAGATTTAATTTTTGATAAGCTCAGTGGAAAAAAAGATTACGAAATGTTTGATCTTAAGATGAATATTTCTCAAAAGGTGAAAATTTTCAATCACCCGCTTTTCCGAACAATGTTAGATAATAAGCTTGCTCAATATTTGTATTTAGGAGAGTTTATGCCTAAATCATTTTTAGCCACAAATCAAACAGAGCTACAACAGGTTTTTCCGAAAATATCAAGCAAAAAAGTTGTTATAAAGCCGCTTTACGGCTCTGGCGGATTTGGAATCATTATTGATGAAAAAGAAAAAATAGACTTTAAAAAAATTCAATTCCCCGTTTTTGTCCAAGAATTTATTAAAAGTGAAAAAGGAATTCCTGGCCTTTCAAAAGAAAATGAAGTTTCTGATTTAAGGATGATTTTTATAAACCATAAGCTTATATACGCTTTGTCTCGAATAGCAAAAAAAGGCTCCTTGTTTACTAATTTTCACCAAGGGGCAACTGCTGTTTTAATTCCAGAAAAATCAATTCCGAAATCAGCAAAAGAAGTAGCAAAAAAAATTGGAAATAAATTATCCATTTATCCTGAAGCCAACTATTCTTTGGATTTCATATTTACGAATGCAGGTAAGCCGCTTTTAGTTGAAATGAATACTACGCCAGGATTCGATCTTCTCAACATTGTTGGTGATGAAAAAACCAAAAACAAACACTTTGAAGAATTTATTAAAGTATTAGAAAAATGAAAAGAAAGCTTCGCGTAGCAATTATATCCCCTCCTTTTGGCCAAACCGGCGGACCCGAACTATCAACTATTCAACTAGCTGATGCTCTTGTTGATAAAGGAATCGATGTAACTCTTTTTGCTCCAGCAGATTTTAAAACCAAAGCCAACTTAATACCCACTTTAGAAAAAAGCTTTTGGAAAATGAAAGACCTTGATAAAATGTCTTTACTCGAAAAGAGAAACTTAATTATTTCAAGCCAAGTAAAAATCCTTGCACTGCAAGAAAATTTTGACATAATTCATATTTCCTCACAGCGCTACGGCTATGCTGTGGCAAAAAATCTTCAGAAACCTTCCCTTATTACTATGCATAATCGAATGAAAAAGAGAGATTATGCCCTTCTTAAGAAAACAGACACAGCCACAGTAGCTTTAACTAAAAAATATAAAAACCACATTAGGGCAACGGCTTACATCTATCCCGGAATTTCCGTAAAAGATATAAGGCCATCTTTTTTAAAAGGAGAAGGCTTGATAACCGTAGGAAGAATCACGGATCAAAAAGGAATCCATTTGGCAATCGAAATAGCTAAGGAAGCCAAGAAAAAATTGACTATCGTTGGCAGGATCGGATATTCCGAAGAAAGGCAGAAATATTTCAAAAAAAATATCCAGCCTTATTTAAAAAAGGATTCGATTGAATTAATTGAAGAAATTTCAAACAAAAATCTGCTAAAGCTTATCGCGAAATCTGAAGCTTTACTTTTCCCCATAATCCGCCCGGAAACTTTTGGAAGAGTTTCAATTGAAGCCTTAGCTTGCGGAACTCCCGTAATTGGCACAAAGACCGATCCTTTGCCAGAAATCTTGCACAACAAGAAGGTGTCATTACTTTCAGATGATATAACCGAATTGGTTGAAGCAGCAAAAAATACGGATAGATTTAATAGAAATGAGTGTAGAAAATACGCAGAAAAATATTTTGATAGTTCACGGATGGCTGACGAATATATAAAACTTTATAATAAAATTCTTGCTCGAAAAAAATGAATTCCGTAAAAGTACACTCTTTTTCCAACATCACCACTCAAAAACTTTCTCGGATTTGCCATATTTATAACGACAACTTCCCCACTTCACAATGGTCCGAATCACATTTTTATTCCTATTTCAAATCTGACCTACCAATCGGATATTTTTTAATGGCCCATGGCAAAATTGTTGGTTTTATTTGGGGCAAGAAAAAAGAAGGCGAGAACTCCTTCAATCTTGCTACTTTATGGGTGGACAGCGCTCACCGTGGAAATGGTTTTGCAAGCTTATTGATACAAAATTTTTTAGAAGCGGCATTCCGCGTTTCCAATAAGATTTACCTTCACTTCAGAGACTCCAATGATCTTAAACACTTCTACTCAAGATTTGGGTTTGCCAATCATATAATTGACGGTTACTATAAAAATGGTGAACCCAAACATTACATGGAAATTGTTAAATAAAATTATGAATTTTGAAAAGAATATCTTTCAAAACTCTTTAGAAAAACCACCAGAAAAATCCTTGGATGAGAGATGGTACGAACGGTTTAAAAATATCGGGGCGTTTCAAGACACAACATATTTAATAGATAAAAAAGAGGCGCGAGAAAAAGAAAAGGATTCTTTTGTTTCCGATAAAAAAGAAAATCCGGACTTGAATTATCCAGATCTTAAAAAAATAGATTTTATAAAACAAGAAAAAGAGCTTCTGGATTTAAAAAAAGAAATACTTGCGGAGGAAACGGACGAGATGGTACGTAATGTCTATCACTGGAAAATCAATGAAAAACTAGCAGACCTTCGCATGTTGAAAGCTGCCCACGAAAGGGATGACCGCCGCTTTTCACGATACTCACAATTTATTTACGGCAAACCGAGCAAAGATGTGTTCGCCTATACGGTCAAAAATATAAAACCGATTATTGAAGCCGGCCTTAATTCACCTCTTTTAGATATCCGAGCGGCTGCGCAAAGATTGCAAGATGTATTGATTAAAAATTCCCGGATCAATCTTGAGGAAGATTCCAAAATTCCCACATTGCCCCTTTCTAAACTTGCCTTTTTGAAAAAGGGAAAAACAATAGAAGCTGAGAAGATAAGATCCGCCTTCGAAGGAGCTTTAGAAATTTTCCAAGTTCAAGGATTCAAAGTTATTGTTGATAAAGAAGGGAAATATCAAAAAATTAATATTAACCAAGAAAAAAGAACGGCAATCATCCCCGAAGACAGAAAAATTTCCGAAGAAAAATTAAAAGCTTTAATGGTCCATGAGATAGGCACTCACGCCCAACGAAGAGAGAAAGGCGAACACTCCAAGCTAAAGCTGCTCGGCTTAGGCCTGGACCGCTATCTCAAAGGAGAAGAGGGCGTATCGTCCTATTCCGAACAACAAATTGTAGGCGCTTCGGATTATGCCGGTTTCGACCTGCATCTAGCGGCCTCCCTTTCCACTGGAATTGATGGGGAAAAGCGCGATTTCCGAGCAGTTTTTGAAATTTTAAAAGATTATTATTTTATCCGTTCTAAAGAAAAGGACAAGGAAGCCGCCTTAAAAAAGTCTGAAGCATCCGCTTGGGACATTTGTGTCCGCATTTTTCGAGGAACAACTTGCAAAACACCGGGCGCTTGCTTTACACGAGACATAGTTTACCGAGAAGGCAATATCGGCATTTGGGAAATCGTAAAAAATAATCCGGAAGAAGCCAGAAGATTTTCAGTCGGGAAATATGATCCGACTAATTCCCGGCATATCTGGATTTTGGACCAACTGGGCATCAGCGATGCTGATTTGGAAAAGCTGAAAGATTAACCTTGTTTTAAGGCCCCAAAATAACCCTTGATAAGAAAGCGTACATGTAGTACAATAGAGCCCACTTTGCCTAAAAAGCAAAGTGGATTAAAATTAAACAATAAAGCTATACAAAAAAATTTATGTCCCACATCTTTGTCTCGTTCAAGGATTTTAAACAAAAACCCGCCAAAGAAAAATGGAAGCTGGTTGGAAAAATCGTGCTCTATCTGACCGGAGCGATTTTCCTTTTCATTGTCGGCATGTTTATTTATTACGCCAAGGATTTGCCCAACCCAAATAATCTGGGCAACCTTGTCGAGGCTCAATCCACGAAAATTTATGACCGAACCGGCACACATCTTCTTTACGAGATCCACGGCGAAGAAAACCGGACGATAGTTCCCTTTCCTGACATTCCTACTAATGTTAAGGATGCGACCATCGCTCTTGAAGACCAAAATTTCTACAGTAACGACGGAATTGAGCTGACTTCAATCTTCCGTGCCGGACTAGAAGATCTTTTGCACGGCGGAGCCACCCAAGGAGGATCAACCATCACTCAACAGTTGGTAAAACAGACGATTTTAACTTCACAAAAAACAATTTCTCGAAAAATAAAAGAAGCGGTTTTGGCGATTGAGCTGACTCAAAAATTCTCCAAGGATCAAATTTTAGATATGTATTTAAATACTATCCCCTACGGCTCCAATGCTTACGGTATTGAAGCGGCCGCGGAAACTTTCTTTGGAGTCCATGCCAAAGATTTAACGTTGGATGAGGCGGCTTTTTTGGCCTCCCTCCCCCAAGCCCCTACTTATTATTCTCCCTACGGTTCAAATTTAGCTGACTTGAAAGCGCGCCAAGAATATGCCTTGGATCAAATGGCCAAGCTTGGCTACATCACTCAGACTCAAGCCGACGCCGCTAAGAAAGTTGATGTTTTTGCCAAACTTAAACCTGACAAAGAAAATATTCACGCCCCTCATTTTGTGATGTATATCAAGCAGTACTTGGAACAGAAATACGGAGAGCAAGAATTGGAACAAGGAGGACTAACCGTTATTACCACTCTCAATTGGGATGACCAGCAGGCAGCCGAACAGGCGGTAGAGCAAGGCGCTGCGAACAATATGAAATACCACGCCACAAACGCCGCTCTTGTAGCAATCGATCCGAAAACCGGTCAGGTATTGGCCATGGTCGGATCTAAAAATTATTTTGATAATTCCATTGACGGTCAGGTCAATCTTGCCACCAGTCCGCGTCAGCCTGGCTCTTCCTTTAAACCCTACGTTTACATTACCGCTTTTGAAAAAGGCTATACTCCAGAAACCGAACTTTGGGATGTTGACACTGATTTTGACACTGGCAATGGCCAGACCTATGTTCCTCACGATTATGATTTAAAAAATCGCGGCCTTGTTGAAATGAAAAATGCCTTGGCAGAATCACTAAATATACCTGCCGTAAAAACACTTTACCTTGCTGGAATCCAAAATTCCATCAACACCGCCAAATCTCTGGGCATTACCACCCTCAACAATCCTCCGAGCTATTACGGCTTGCCCTTGGTGCTTGGCGGAGGCGCGGTTACTCTCCTAGATCACACCACCGCGTATGCTGCTTTAGCAAACGACGGCGTGTATCACCCCAATTCGGCCATTTTGAAAGTTACCGATGCCCAAGGACATGTCTTGGAACAATATCAGAATAGCCCTGGCAAAAAAGTTATCGATCAAAAATATATTGCCATGCTTGACTCCATCCTGTCCAACAACGACTTGCGCGCTCCCGTCTTCGGCGCCAATAGCCCGCTCGCCTTTCCGAATGGCGAAGTTGCCGCCAAAACCGGCACCACCAATGATTTCCGCGACGGTTGGACAATGGGTTACACCCCAAACATTGCGGTCGGCGTCTGGACTGGAAACAATAACGATACCCCGATGGTAGCCGGCTCGGACGGAGTAGTCACGGCTGGACCGATCTGGCGTGCTTTTATGAATTATGCGTTAAAGAATACTGCCGATTCAAGCGCTTCATTTCCTAAATACACTCCCACAAAAACTGGCAAGCCAGTCTTGGACGGCCAGCTTGATTCCACAAAACTCAAAGTGTGCAAATTGCCTGGCAAGGGCGACAATTATTGTCTCGCCACTTCGGCCTGTCCCTCTTCAACTGTCAGTGATAAGAAATTCACCGACATTCATAGCATACTTTATTACGTAAACAAGGACGACCCGCAAGGTCCGGCGCCAAAAAATCCCTCTGCCGACCCACAATTTAAAAACTGGGAAAAAGCCGTCCAAGATTACATTAAGAAAAATGGAGGAAAACTAAAAAACCAACCGGCGCCCACTCAAGAATGTCAGAGTAGCGATTTCTCAGGATCCCAACCAACAGTAAGCATCAGCTCGCCTTCAGACGGCGCCACAATAACGGCTTCGACACTTGAAGTGAAAGGAAAAGCTTCGGCTGGTTATGGAATTAGCAAGATTGAATTCGATATCAATGGCAACAAAATCGACACTACAAAATCTTCCTCTTTTGACTTTAAATATTCTGTTCCGACCGGAACTACTGGCAATATCCAAATCACGGTAACTGCCACAGATAACAACGGCGACTCAGGGTTCGCCAATGAAAAAGTGGCAGTAGCCTCACCATCGCCCGGGCAATGAATTATGAAATTCAAAAGCTCCGATTTAATCGGAGCTTTTGAATTTCAATCCGCCCGTAAAGATTCTCTTTCGGACGTTTTCAACAATTTATTTTAATTTACTTCACTTTTATTTTTTCCACCGACCCGACACCTAATTCTTTGTTTAATTTCCTAATTATTCTGTCTTTATTAAGCCACAGTTCCGACGCCCAGGCCGAACTTTCAGATCTGATCGCCAAAATTTTGTTGCCGAAATAATCCGGTACGAATTTTTCCGCGCCGATATTGCCAAATTCTTCCTGGATTACTTTTTTGAAAACGTAAAACACCGTTTTGTCATCAAGACCGGTTGGGTGTTGCAATTGTTTCAGTTTTTTTCCCAGGAGATTCTTGAGCTGCTTCATGGCAGCTTTATAATATAAAATCTACCATAAAGAGTCAAAAAAGCCGCCTCCCGGCGGCTTTCGCAGCATTTTAAATCCAACCCCTGTCTCTCATCGCTTGCGCTACCCGTTCCACCGCCAGAATATAAGCAGCGGTACGCATGTCGGTCAAATATTCTTCTTTCTTTTCCCAAATCTGCTCGAAAGAAGCATACATTATCTTAGAAAGTTTTTCCAAAACTTCTTGCTCTGTCCAATAATACCCATAGGCATTCTGAACCTGTTCAAAATAACTCACTGTCACTCCGCCGGCATTGGCTAAAATATCCGGAACCACCA
>JAJYJP010000022.1 GCA_021789395.1 bacterium
TTGATAAAATTTTAGGGTCAAAAATTTCCATCAGAGCCGTTACCAACAAGGAAGCCGGAATCAAAGACATGCCGCAAAAAGAAATGGAAACACGATCGGAAGGCGTCCAAGATTCCCTTCTGAATTCTGCCTTGGAAATAATCGGCGGCAAAGTTGTCGAATAATATAGTGGAGAGTAGCCAAGCGGTAAGGCAACGGGTTCTGGTCCCGTCATGCGGGGGTTCGAATCCCTCCTCTCCAACACTCAGACTTTTTTATCGAGAGACCCGGAGGCCTCGAAAAAGTAAAACGAAAAAGCCACATGTATGTGGCTTTTTCGCTATTCTGATCTATCTTTTTATTACTTTTCCTCTGATTCGTCAGATTTTTCCACAATCTCCTTTATCTTGCGGATAAATTCCAATTTAGCTTGCAGCATTTTTTCTTTCTTTTCAAGCATGGCTAACTTGAACTCTTTTTTGTGCTTTTTGCAACACATATGGCCCATACCATGGAAGCCTCCTTCCATTTCTTCGCCACCTTCTTGGTATTCGTATCCGTGCATATTTTTTATTATTTAATAATTAGCAAATTAAATGATATTTTTAATACGATATTCTGACGAAACGGGATGCATAATGCATAAATTTAAAAAATATCTCTAACCCCACATCTGAAAAATCTCATCCGCAGTCATAAGTGCAAACATGCTTTCCATGTTTTTCAGCGAGCGCTCATGGCTTTCCTTGTTGAATGAGGATACGGCATCTTTTGCGATTACCGAGAAGAATCCGCGATTGGACGCATCCCGAGCCGAAGATTCAACGCCGTATTCCGTCGCGATACCGGCGAAAACAAAGGTCGTTATTCCGGCATTGCGCATCATAGACTCAAAATTTGTACCGATAAATATGCTGGCAGTATTCTTTGGCAAGATAATATCTTCCTTTCCCGGAGTGATTGCCTGCTGCATTCCTTCAGGCGTCCAATTTATTTTCATTTTCCTGATTTTCATCATCATTTTTCTCGGTGCTGATTCAAAACGTTCGAGCAAGGGGGTTATAGCCGTGAAGATGACAGGAATATTATTCTTGTGAGCTGCCTCGATCAATTTTTTCGTATTTTCTAAAAATTCTTCTTTATTGAATATTCCCTCCACAAGTGCTTTCTGGACATCCCAGATAATCAGAGCCGTTTTTTCTTTTTGGTTTATTTCTTTTATTAATTCCCGATCCATAAATTTATTTGACAAAAATAATTAGTTTACTTACTATTAGTATAGTAATATATTCTTTAAAGATATGCAAGACCCCGATTTCAGTCCGATCAGAAAAATCATACGCTCTATCGTAAAATTTTCCAGAGCGGATATGCAGAAGCGTTTGGCAGACGCTCGGATCGGCATAACGCCCCTGCAGTACAGCGTTTTGAAAAAAGTAAAACGCGAGCCGGTTACTATAAATACAATAGCCAAGCAGTTTGGTTTCAAGCCGCCGTCCCTGGTGCCGGTAGCGGACGCCTTGGAAGAGCGCGGCCTCATTGAAAGAAAACCCGATGCGAACGACCGCAGAAAAACTTTGCTTGTGATAAAAAAGAAAGGGTCAGATTTGTTGGAAAAAATTCCACATAGCGGTAAAAAACATACTCTAGATGTCGCTTTTGAAAAGCTGAGTCCTAAAAAGCAAAAAGATCTCCTAAATATTCTTGAAGAATTATTAAATAACTTTCCCGAACAATAAAAAATGGAGGAAAATATAATTTCCGTAGAAAATTTAACCAAAAAATTCGGCGACTTTACTGCGGTGGAAAATGTTTCTTTTGACGTGAAAAAGGGCGAGATTTTTGCCTTCCTCGGTCCTAACGGGGCCGGCAAAAGTACGACTATTAAAATGCTGATTACATTGCTTGAACCGACTTCTGGCAAAGCCGTTATAGATAACTTTAATTTTACGGAAAATCCGGCGGAGGTCCGCAAATCAATCGGCTATGTGCCACAGATGATTTCAGTGGACGGAACCCTGACTGCTTATGAAAATATGATGCTTATGGCCTCCTTGTATGACGTGCCTAGAAAAGAAAGGCGCCAAAGAATTTTAGAAATTTTACATTTTCTCAAGCTAGAAAAATTTTCCGACACGTTGGTCAGAAATTTTTCCGGCGGCATGATTCGTAAATTGGAAATCGGTCAAGCCATGCTTCATCATCCGCCAGTTCTTTTCCTGGATGAGCCGACCACCGGTCTTGATCCGATCGGCCGGCAGGATGTCTGGAAACATCTTCTGGAATTACGGGATAAATTCGGCACCACGATTTTCTTTACCACTCATTATATGGAAGAAGCGGAAGAGGTGAGTGACCAAGTGGCGATTATGAATTTAGGGGAATTAGCAATCATTGGAACAGCAGCCGAACTTAAATCTAAAACAAACAAACCCAATGCCACTTTAGACGACGCTTTTATCTTTTTCACCGGTGGCGGCTCGCTCCAGGAAAGGAGTAATTTTAGAGATATACGCAGAGCAAGGACCAATGAAAGAAAATTAGGTTAAACTTATGAACTATATTTTACAAACCATCACCAAATCTTATGTCATGGCCAAAATGGAAGTGACCAAACTTTTGCATGATCCGACCGAGTTGATCACACGTGCCGTGCAACCCATTCTTTGGTTGGGAATTTTTGGTGAAGCGCTCAGCAAAGTGCGGGCTATCCCCACTGGCAACTATACCTACCTCCAGTTCATAACTCCTGGCATCCTGACGCAATCGGTCGTATTTGTGGCTATTTTTTACGGCCTATCGGTCATTTGGGAAAGGGATACCGGGATATTACAAAAAATTCTGGTTACACCGACACCACGGCTGGCCCTAGTTTGGGGTAAAATGATTTCAGCCGGTGTGCGCGGATTGGCTCAAGCGATAATCATCTTTATCTTTGCTTTCATTCTGCGGGTCAATCTTAATATGACCTGGATATCAATTATAGGTGTGATTATTATTGTTATGTTGGGAGCTTCATTTTTCACTGGACTTTCCATGATTATCGCGTCTATTGTGAAAACTCGTGAACGTTTTATGGGCATTGGCCAAGTTATCACCTTGCCGCTTTTCTTTGCGTCCAACGCCATTTATCCGATTGCAATCATGCCAGAATGGCTCCAGATTGTCGCCAAAGTCAACCCCCTTAGCTATATGGTGGACGGCTTGCGGGCACTGATTGTTTCTGGAAATTTAGCCAGTCTGCCGGCTGACATTTTTATTTTAGCAATCGTTACTTTTTTTATCTCACTTTTAAGCGCGTATATGTACCCGAAAGTGGTGATTTAAACCCGGTTAATTGCAGGGATGGCTTTTTGGTTTAAAAAGAATTTAACAAGACTGAAATTGTAGAATTTAATATGCACATACCCAAAAACTTTCCCCAATTCGAAAACAACCCGGCCCTATTCGTTACCAGCGGACGATACGAGGCTGATTTTTTCCTGGCTCTCGACGGTGTTTTGGAACTGAAAGGACAGCTCAAAATGCCGCCGCGCGAAGAAGCTAAAGAAAAACAAGGATTTGTTAACGAATCCCGAGGTTATGATTTAGGAGCCACATCGCATTTGGAACGCTACCACGAGGATCTTAAGAAAAAATTTCAAAAAAATTTTCACGCCTTGGTCCATGATTTTTTGGCAAGCTATCCCAACATGCAAGAAATCTATATTTTCGCGCCGGCTTTTGTGATTGCCAACTTAGAAAAAGGGTTGTCAAAACCGGAACTGAAAAAGATCCGGATGGAATTTTTCAAAGAAGAAATTAAGAAAAATCCTCTGGAAATGATTCGGCGTTTTTGGGAAATAGAACAGCGAGCGATCAATCCCAATCCCCCTTTAAAGGACGAAGAAAAGAAAATTTTAAAGAAACCGCGACAGAGCAAAAACCTGCACAAAGTGCCATAAAAAAATCCTCCTTTGCCGGGAGGATTTTTTAAAAGTTTTTTGAAACTGCTTATTTCAAAGTCACAGTCGCGCCAGCTTCTTCCAGCTTCTTCTTCATCGTTTCAGCGTCAGCTTTGGCAACTTTTTCCTTGATGACTTTCGGAGCGCCATCGACTAAGTCTTTAGCGTCTTTCAGTCCCAAGCCGGTCACTTCACGGACAACCTTGATGACATTGATTTTGGAAGCACCAGCGTTGGTAACTTCTACGTCAAATTCAGTCTTCTCTTCGGCAGCAGCTTCACCCGCGGCCGCCGGAGCGGCACCCGCCATCATCATCGGAGCGGCAGCGCTTACGCCGAATTTTTCTTCGAGGACTTTTACCAGTTCGGAAAGTTCCAAAACGCTCATAGTTTCAATTTCAGAAACCAACTTTTGGAATTTTTCCGGAACTACGACTTCCTTTTTTTCTTCTGTCATATTGTTTAATTTAATTACTTATTAAAAATTACTAATTAACCAACAAAATTATTTTGCGTCAGCCACCGCTTTCAGAACATTCATCAGGCCGCGCAAATTGCCAGCCAAAACATTGACAAAACCGGAAACCGGAGCGTTGATCGAACCGACGAATTTGGCCAGCAATTCTTCTTTGGAAGGAAGCTTGGCTAATGCGTTCACTTCCGCTGCCGACAATTCTTTTACGCCCAGGATTCCTCCGACGATTTTCAAATTCTCATTTGCTTTGGCCGCCTTGGCGATGATTTTGGCCGCCACCACTTCATCCTCGCTAGAAACCGCCAACGCGATCTGTCCTTCCATCTTTTTCACATCCGCTTCGATGCCGGCGTCTTTAAGAGCCAGATTGATCAAAGTCTTTTTCAAGACTTTCAATTCCACGCCCGCCTCTCTCAATTCTTTTCTCAGGGCGGTTAAGTCCTTGACCTGAAGACCTTTGTAATCGGAAAAGACAACAGCCTTCGAATCTTTCAATTTATCCGCCAACTCTTTTACGAGTTCCTTTTTTTGTCCTTTAGTCTGCATAATAATAGTTTACGTAAATTAAAAATCTGCTTGCCGCAGACCTAAATTAAAAACATCGCTGTCTTTATTTTCCTCGACGAGACTTATTTTTGCGCTCGTTGTCTGCGGATATTTGATTATTCCTTATTTTATATGCAAAAACCTGGTCTTGTCAACTATTCAGCCTTGGACGCTTCCGGTTTGGCTTCTTCAGCAGGTTTTGCTTCCGCCGGAGCGGCAGTTTCCGCCGGAGCTTCCTCAGCCTTTTTGGCCGGCAACTTCACCTTTCTTTTTTCTCCAGAAATAAGACCTTTAGCCACCAACAGATTGTAAACGGTATCAGACGGATTGACGCCTTTGGAAAGCCAGTATTTGATACGCTCTTCTTTCAAAACAGCTTGTTTGCTGTGCGGATCGTAGCTGCCCAAAACTTCAACGTGCCGACCGCCCGGAGCAACCGTGTGTTCTTGAAGCGTAAGCTTAAACTGAGCTCTGTTCTTTTTTCCTACTCTTGAGAATCTTATAGTCAACATAATCTAATATGGAATAGTTTGATTATTCCTTAATTTAAACCTTATTTTCATTACTAATTTAGTTTATACGATATTCCCAAAACTGTCAACAAGTATGGCCATTGGCCCTAAAGTTATCCACAGGACGAGCTTTCCCGCGACTTTTCTCATTGCCTTTCCAGATGTAAAATAAAGTAAACAACATTTCCCTGATGAAAAGGAAAATAAAAAACATCAATAACACTGCAACGATGACAACAGCTCTTTCGAGCTGTTTTTTTGTTCTTTAAAACAAGGAAGGGAGGGAACCTATGGAGATTTTCGCTTCAAAGAAGCAGGAATTAGAAAAGGCGGTCCAGATCTTTGAAAACATCTACGGAGGATTTTCAGGAATGATGGTTGCATGGGCAAAAAATCAAATACCAAGAGATATTTTCACTGCACATTTGGAAAGAAAAAAATTGCTTCGCCAACCAGAACTTCTCTACACTTCCCTTTCTAACCTCCGCTAACTAAATTCAAACTTGAATTTAAAAAAATTTTTCTCAATATTAATTATTGAAAAAAATTAGCGGGGGTTTCTTTTTATTTATTCAAGATTTTTCCGCCCTGGCCGATTTGGTCAAGATGAACGGAAAGAAGTTTAGAAATGCCGTCCTCACCCATGGTGACGCCATACAGAAGCGACGCTTGGCGCATCGTTTCGCGATTATGGGTAATGATGACAAATTGCGTATTATTGGAAAGTTCCTGGATGATCCGGCCAAACCGGCGGGAGTTAGCCTCATCCAACGCCGCCTCGACTTCATCCAATACGGCAAACGGCGGCGGATTGTGCGAGATGATCGCGAAAAGCAAAGCCAGCGAAGTAAGTGACCGTTCACCGCCGGAAAGCATCGAAAGGTTATTGATTTTCTTGCCCGGCGGCGAAGCAAAAATATCGATGCCGGTTTCAGTTTTTTGGCCGACGTCCTCCGGAGTCGACCCTCCGACCTCGCTTTCGGCGAGCGTCGGAGCCTCTTCCTCTAACAATTCGCCGATATCTCTCTTAGGTCTTTTCTTCACCTCCACTTTTTTCAGGCTGGCGTTTCCCCCGCCGAAAATAATTCGGAAATATTTGGTAAATTCTTTGTTAATCTCTTCGAAGGTGCTGACAAAGACTTCGTTAATTTTCTGATCCATCTCTTTAATAATTTCTTTAAGAGAAACAATCGCGTTTTCAAGATCTTCGGATTCTTTGGTCAAAAATTCGTAACGCTTGTTGGTTTCTTCATATTCTTCCACGACCAGCGGATCGATTCCGCCGATTTGTTCCATCTGGATTTTCAATCGGCCAATCTCGCGCTCCAAGACATCCCTGTTGATCTGTTCCATTTCTCCTTTCAGATCTTCCACCTGAATTTTTAATTCTTTCAAGACTTCCGAACGTAAATCTTCTTCGCGCACTTCGATTCTGGCCAGAGAAATTTTCGCTTCGTTATATTGATCTTTTAATTTTCCAAGTTCATCCTGCTTTAGGCGCGATTCACGCTCCAATTCAAAAAATTTCTGTCGCCTGGCTCTGTCCGCCCTTATTTCTTCCGCGATCTGGTCGGCAATCGTCTTGGCTTTTTCCTGCAAACCCTGGATCTCTTTTCGAATATTTTCCGTTTTTTCTTTCAGCTCATTCACGACAGTCATGTCTATTTCTATTTTTTTCACTTCCGAAACGTCCCGATGGGGCGTCTCCACATCCTCCTTTTTTCCTTTTTCGATATCCATTTTAAGATCGTAAAGTCGTTGCTGGATAACACGGGCAAACTCTTTAATTTCTTGCAGATCTTCTAATTTTTCAACTTTATTTATTTTTTCAATCAGATTCTCCTGATCCTTGCGAATATCTTCGATTCCTTTCCGGACATAATGCAAATCCACTGGTATGCTTTTTACCTTAATCTCTTCGATGATGGCGATGTTTTTTTGCTTTTCTTTTTCAATTTCGATGCGTCCTTCGGTTACGATCAGGTCGCGATCCAAAGCGTTTAATTTATTCCTAACCTCAGCCTGTTCTTTTTCAAGTCCGGCTAATTTTTCGTTTTCCCGTTCTTCTTTCGCTTCTTTGCCTACTTCATCCGCCAATCTGTCCGCTTCCCGTTGCACATTCATCATTCTTCGGCCGATCTCATCTTTGTTTTCATTAAGGCGAGTTTTTTCATTCTGAAAATTTCTCCACAAAAAAGTGAAGAGCTTGGTTTGTTTTTCCTTAAGTTCCTTAGACACGCCTTCGCTCTGCATCGCTTTTTCCGCCTGGCGCTTGAGCATCTTGAGATGTGGCTTGATTTCTTCCGCCAGGCTTCTGGCTTTATCCAAATTTTCCCGCGTCGATTCCAATTTCCGGAGAGACCGTTCTTTTTTGATCTGGTATTGTTTGACTCCGGCCGCCTCTTCGACGATCGTCCGACGCTCCAACGGCGTCGCATTGAGCACGGCGTCCGCCATGCCTTGGTTGATGATGGAATAACTTTCCTTGCCGATGCCGGCTTTGGCCAAAAGATCGATCACGTCTTGCAAACGGACGCGCGATCCGTTGATCAGATATTCGCCTTCGCCGCTCCGGAAGATCCGCCGCGCAATCGAAACTTCTTCAAATTCCAAAGGAATTTTTTTGTCGGAATTATCGAAAATCAAAGAAACCTGGGCGCTGCCCAGTCGGGCTTTTTTACCCGAACCGGCAAAAATTATATCTTCCGACTTTTTTCCGCGCAGATTTTTCATAGACTGCTCGCCCATCACCCAGCGCATCGAATCGGCAATGTTCGATTTCCCGGAACCGTTCGGGCCGACGATGGCCGTCACGCCTTTTACGCCGTTTTCGGCACGCGAAAAATCCAACGTCGTCTTGTTGGCAAAAGATTTGAATCCTGAAATTTCAAGCCGTTTTAGAAACATAAGTTGTCTTCTACTCTAGTGTACTATATTTTTGGAAATTAATGAAATTTTTGGTTTGACAAATCGAATTATTTCTGATATTTATTAAATAAATTAGTTCTTGCCTTTATAAATTCAAAGCGGCATCGCCGCAAAATCAAAAGGAGGTTTTTTATTTAAATGACCCCAGAAGAAATCAAAGAAATACTCACTCATCGTCCCGCCTGCAGTACCAACGGCAAGCCATTACCCGATTTTCAGGTCGGAAAAGGAGATGATGGCGAAAGCAAAAAATAAAAAACAGGACTTACAAAAAACCGGACACTGCATTCATTTGGGTGTCCGGTCTTTATTTTTAAGTAAGAAATTTTTACCAATTCTTTTTCTTCAATCCTTCCGCCGCCGCGTTTCTTTGCGCTTCCTGTTTGGAAGAGCCCTCGCCTTTGGCAATCAGTTCGTCTTCCAAATAAACTCCCACAATAAATTTCTTAGCATGATCCGGACCGCTTTCTTCCAGCACTCGATAAATCGGAGTGACTCCAACTTCTTCCTGCGATGCTTCCTGAAACCGGCTTTTGGGATCCATATATAATTTCTTCTCGATAATTTCCGGAAGTTTCACAATAACGTTTTTCAAAATAAATTCTTTAGCAACCTTGTAACCTTTTTCTTTTTGATCCATATAGATCGAGCCGGTTATCGCTTCAAACGCGTTGGCCAGAAGGTATTGTCTGGCCTTTCCCGTATCTTTCGCCTCGCCCTTGCTCATCAGCAAAAATTCTTCCACACCTAACTCTTTGGAAATCGAAGCCAACATCTCGCCGTTGACCAGCGCCGCCCGCCAATTAGTCAGCTCGCCCTCGGGATTGGGATAATTTTCGTACAGATATTCCGTCACTACCAATTCCAAAACGGCGTCTCCCAAAAATTCAAGGCGCTCATTATGGTCAAGCTTGTAATCGCGATGTTCGTTCAGATAGGAACGGTGCGTCACGGCTTGCTGTAAAAGATCGGGATTGTTAAATTTTACTCCGATTTTTTCGGCTAGTTTTTCAACCACAATAATTGATAATTTTCAATTTACAATTATCAATTTTCAAACAATTTTCAATTTCAAAATTTAACAATTGAAAAATTAGAAATTGTTTAGAAATCAGAAATTGGAAATTAAAAACTTAAAAAAAACTTATTTAGCTTCTTCTGACTTTCCATTTTCATCGGTCTTATTATCACCAGATCCTTTATGGTTTTTTGAAGTATCGTCTTTCATCGGCTCGCCCAGTTCTCGATAGATCGTCCCCAAGACTCCGTTCACAAACCGGCCGGACGACTCGCCGCCAAAAGATTTCGCTAGCTCGATTGCTTCGTTGATAGCGACTTTGGGCGGCACCTCCTCATAGTTGCCAAAGACCAGTTCATAAATTCCCAGCCGCAATATGTTGCGATCAACAACCGTCACCTGGTCCAACGGCCATTCCGGCGCGCACTTCTCGATCAGCTTGTCGATCTGATTGCGATTCTTCAAAGTGTTTCTGACCAAATCGTTGACGAAAGAAGAATCCTCCATGCCGGGACCGAATTCATTTATGTCCTTTTCTATTATTTCATCCAACTTGTTATCATCACGTCCGCGAAAATCCCACTCATAGAGTGACTGCATCGCGATTGATCTTGATAGATGTCGATTGGCCATAATTTAAAAATACTTTTTTATTGCTTCTTCCAATTTTTTATTATATTCCGCATTGTTCCTCGCATTTCTATTCTGAAACCTTATCTCTCCTTTATTTTTTTCCAACCAGATTGCATAGACACCTGGACGCAACTCCTCTCCGCTAAGTAAATAGCTTAGCTCTCTTGACTTCATCGGTTCGATAAAAGCAGAACTATCCAATCCTTTAAGGACACTCCAAACTTTTTCCAATACCTCTTCGGAGTCTTCGACATATCTGAGTGCTATCAAGTTACCATTATCCCTCATTTCGTAACTGCTTGACTGCTTTGGAACATCAAAAGATTCTTTCATCTTATTTCTTATTTTTGGTAACTTTCTTCAAGGTATTTACCGCTTCCTTGCCTTTGTAGTATCCGCATTTCGGACAAGCTCGGTGCGATTTGATCATCGCTCCACACTTCGAGCATTTGACCAGCTTCTGGTTCTTGATTTCAAACTGGACTCTCGCCCGGTCTCTCCGGCCTTTAGTGTGTTTTTGCTTTTGTACTGACATAATAAATTAAATCAAAATTCAAAAATCAAAATGCAAAATTCTTTTTCGCCCTGATTTATGCTTTCGATATTTATGATTTATAACAGCTTGATTCTATCATCATTTTCTTGTTTTGACAAGACGAGCCACCGGCTCGAAGCTTTTGCGATGGATTTCGCACGGGCCAAATTCGGAAAGCATCTCCATATGCAACTTGGTGCCATAACCCTTGTGCTTGTCGAAAAAATATTCCGGATATTTTTCATGCAGCTCCAGCATCAGCCGATCGCGCGTCACTTTGGCAATTATGGACGCAGCCGAGATCGATTTCACATATTTGTCTCCATTCACTATCGCCTTCTGTTCATACGACATATTCGGAATTTTCTTGCCTCCGTCAAAAAGAATAATGGTTTTGGAATTTTGTAATTTTGGATTTTGTTTGGAATTTGAAATTTGAAATTTGAAATTTTCTTGGTCATTGTTTCTTGTATCTTGGTTTATTTTCCGAAACAGATCGGAAACTGCGGCTTTAGCTGCCAGATATGTCGCTTCCAAAATATTTATCCGGTCGATCGTCTTGTGATCGATGATGCCAAGTCCGATATAAAAATTTTCTTGAATGAAATCGAAAAGTTTTTCCCGCTGTTTGGCGGAAAGAGTTTTGGAATCGCGGACGAGGTCAAATTCTTCAAGCGTCGGATCTTCAAAATTTTTCACTTTGATGATCGCAGCGGCTGCGACAACCGGACCAGCCAAAGGCCCTCGTCCGGCTTCATCGACTCCGATGACGAATTCATAACCCTCGGACAAATATTTTTTTTCCAAATCAAAATTAGATTCAATCATAATAATCTTTTTCACTATGATACAGCCACTTTCGTTTTTTGAAAATCTGTTCTATAATTTATGCATAAACTTATCTTGCAAAAACCCATCGAGCAATCCGGGCTATGAAGATAAAGAATAGAATTATGAATTTTGAATTTCGAATTTTGAATAAGCCTTTAATTTAGATTGGCTTTTTTTATTTTTATAAAATATTATTTATGCCAGAAACATCAAAACCAAAATTTACCCACCTTCACGTTCATACTCATTATTCTCTTTTAGACGGTCTGGCCAAGATCGATAACATTCTCGACCGCGCCAAAGAATTGGGAATGGATTCGCTGGCCATCACCGATCACGGCGTGCTTTACGGCGCCGTCGAGTTCTACATGAAAGCCAAGGAGCGCGGCATCAAACCGATTATCGGCTGCGAAATGTACCTAACACCCAACGACCTCCATAGCAAAAATCCCGATTCGGTCGACCGCAAGAGATACCATCTGATTTTGCTCGCTAAAAACGAAACCGGCTACAAAAACTTGATGAAACTGATTTCGATCGCCCATTTGGAAGGCTTCTATTACAAACCTCGCATCGACCGCAAGGTGCTGCGCCAGCACGCTGACGGCCTGATCGGACTTTCCGCCTGCGCCGAAGGTGAAATTCCCGCCAACATCGTTATGGGCAATTTGGAACGCGCCGAGGAACTGGCTTTGGAATATTTGGATATTTTCGGCAAAGGCAATTTCTATCTGGAGATCCAGCATCATCCGAATTTTG